>JALRJW010000114.1 GCA_023268955.1 Aliarcobacter sp.
ATACAATATCTCACCTGATACAGTGTTGCCTAAAATATCAGATCTAATTGATATCACATCACAATCATCAGTCGATGCTCTTCTTACCGAAGACATGAATCTTGACGAGCTTAAACAATTTAATGTCACTATGACACCGAATGGTAAGATCTATCGAAAAGATATGCATGGTTTCTTACCGGCTCTTATGCAAAAGATGTTGATGTTTTAAAAGTAAAAGATATTGTTTATAAATCAAGCAACAAGAAATTTTATATAGATGATAAGCAAATTGATTTAACTCAACTAGAACATGACTTACTTTTAGAATTTATGAAAAATAAAGACATCTTACTTTCTAGGGAAACTTTACTTGATAGAGTATGGGAAGACTCTTTTGACACTAAATTAAAAACAGTGAATGTTGCTGTTAAAAGATTAAAAGAAAAAATTGATCCTAAATCAAAAAAAGATTATATAAAGTCTGTTAGAGGTGAAGGTTATATATTTTGTTAAAAATACATCAACTTTTTGTTAGAACTTTTATCTCTATTTTTTTATCTATTTTAGTAATTCTTAGTATTCTTGTATATTTTTGGTCGAAAAATGTGTACATGGAACAAGTTGAGAAAAATCTTATCCAAAATATCGATACACTTTCTATTGTTTTAAAAGACTTGAATAATATTGATGTAGTAGTAAAAGATTTAAAAGCAAGAATAAAACACAGAATTACAATCATTGATGAAAAAGGGAATGTTGTAGCAGAAAGTGATAAAGACAAAGATTTAATGGAAAATCACTCAAATAGAATTGAAATTTTAGATGCAAAAGAGTTTGGTATTGGAAATTCAATAAGAGTTTCAAAAACTGTTAACAAAGAACTTTTATATGTTGCAAAAAAAGTGGTTATAAATAAAAGAATATATTTCATAAGAATGTCTGATTATACGAATAATATTGTTGACAACTTTATGAAATTAGCTTTTCAAGTATTTGGTTTAATATTTTTATTTCTTACTATTTCATTTATCATTACTTATTTGATAAGTCTAAAAATAAAACTTGAAACTGATAAAATTTTGAAATTTTTAACACAACTTGCATCAAAAAAACCAGCTTATGATTTAAAATCTGAATTTACTTACGAGTTTCATAAGATTACAAAACTTTTAAACAAAGTTGCCCACAGACTTGAAAAAAAATCAAAAGAAAAATCGAAACAAAATGCTAAACTAAAACTAGCCAATAAACAAAAAGATGAAATAATTTCAGCAATTTCCCATGAATTTAAAAATCCTATTGCGATTATTTCAGGATATAGTGAAACTATTTTAAATGATGATGAAATTCCTCAAATTATGAAAAAGAAATTTTTGCAAAAAATAATGAAAACTTCTCATAAAATGACTTATTTGATTGATAAATTAAGATTATCCGTTAAACTTGATGAAAATAAACAAGAATTAACCCTAAGTAATGTAAACCTAAAAACATTATGTGAAGATATTGCTGAAGATCTTAAAGAAAACTATAAAGATAGAGATATTGAAATACAAGGTATTGAAAAAACTATAACAGCAGATGAAGCATTAATAGCAATGGCAATTTCTAATTTAATAGAAAATGCTTTAAAATATTCAGATGAAACTGTTTATATAGTTATTCAACATGATAATCTAACTGTTATTGATAATGGAATTGGAATAAATGAAAATGAATTAAATCAAATACAAAATAAATTTTACAGAGTATCAGCAAATGGCTGGGACAACTCTCTAGGACTTGGTTTATTTATTGTAAATTCTATTGTAAAACTGCATAATTTTGATATGAAAATTACATCAGAACCTGAAGTTGGTTCTAAATTTTCAATTTTATATTAAATCTCACTTAATTTTAGTAAACTTTAAGTTTTATTCCACTATTATTCAACCTCATTAAAAAAGCGGAGAAAATATATGAAATTTACTCAAATGGCAAAAGCTAACGAAATCGAAAGAGATTGGATTGTAGTAGATGCAGAAGGTAAAATCTTTGGTAGAATTATTACTGAAATTGCAACAAAATTAAGAGGTAAACATAAACCTTCTTATACTCCTAACGTTGATTGTGGAGATTTTGTTATAGTAATTAATGCATCTAAAGCTAAATTTACAGGTGCTAAATTAGCTGATAAAAACTATTACACACACTCAGGTTACTTTGGTAGTACTAAAACTCATAAAATGTCTGATATGTTAGAGTCTAACCCAGAAAAACTTTACAAATTAGCAACTAGAGGTATGTTACCAAAAACTAAACTTGGTAAAGATATGTTAAAAAAATTAAAAGTATATGCTGGTGAGACTCACCCTCATACGGCTCAAATCAAAGGATAATATTTATGGCAAAAGTATATGCAACAGGAAGAAGAAAAACTGCTATCGCTAAAGTATGGTTAGAAAACGGTAACGGACAACTAACTGTAAACGGTCAGTCTTTAGATGCATGGCTAGGTGGTCATGAAGCTATCAAAAAAAGAGTTATGCAACCTTTAACAGTAGCAAAACAAGAAACTTCAGTAAATGTAGTTGTTAAAACTTTAGGTGGAGGATATTCTGCACAAGCTGACGCTGCTAGACATGGTATTTCTAGAGCATTAGTTGCTTTTGATGAGCAATTCAGAGCTATCTTAAAACCACACGGATTATTAACAAGAGATGCAAGATCTGTTGAAAGAAAAAAATACGGAAAGAAAAAAGCAAGAAAATCTACTCAATTCTCAAAAAGATAATTGGTCAGTTTTTACTTACACTTTCTACTTCAAAGGAAAAGAGTTTTTCTCTTTTCCTTTTTTTATGCCTAAAAAGATCCTAACTATTATAAATATATAAAACAAATGGAATATAAACTAAAGATATTATTGTTGAAATAAAAACTGTTAAACTCATTTTTTCAGGCTTTACATTTAACAAAGTTGCAACTGTAACAGTATTTCCCGCTAATGGTACAATTGAAAATAAAAACATAACCATATACAAACCACTATCATTTAAAAACAACAGATAATTTTTATCAATATAAATAAATAATAAGATAAATAAAGGCCAAATAGCGAACTTGATGAACATAGCGCTAATTATGAATTTTGAATCAAAATATTGATTATTGAATTTTATTTTTTCCATTCCCATACCTAAAAGCATCATTCCTAAAATTGCGTAAGCACCTTTAATAAAGAATGAATAATCAATAAATATTTCAGGCATTTTTATATGATTTAAATTTAAAACTAAACCTAAAATAAAAGCATATAAAATAGGAAGTTTTAGAACTTTTATAAGACTTTGTTTTGCTGTAAAATTACCCTTTGCTGTTATGAAATATCCAACAGAATTTTGATAAAGGATTGAAGCTAAAACTGTAAATATAAAGATATCAACATATTTTGAATCTAAAAACAAAATAGCTAATGGGATACCAATATTTCCTGTATTTCCAGTTGCTGTACTAAAAGCCAATAAATTTGAAGTATTATCACTATAAACTTTTTTAAAAATATATAAAAGCGTAAATGCTAAAACTGTACTAAAACAAAAAAAGAATGTTGGTAAAAATACAACACTCATATCAAGTTTTACATTTATCGTTGCATTAAATACAATTAAAGGTGCTAAAATAAAAAGCAAAATCTTTGCGATACTCTCTTTATCGCACTTTAAAATCAAAGTACTAAGTACCCCTAATACTATACTAAAATAAAGTGGTAGAATTTTTCCTAAGAGTGTTAAAAATATTGTCATGTTTTCTCATTTGTGCTAATTGTTTATTTTATCAAAATGATATGTAATATAAATGTTAGAAAGTTTTAATAAGATATAATCTTTTCCATGAAAAGAGTTAATTTTTTATTTTTATTACCAATAATTTTATTTTTAAATATTTACGCAAGTACTTTAAATCTATCAATATCATCAAGTCCTAGTAGGCTTAATCCTATATTAGCAAATGATAGTGCTAGTTCTGAAATTGCCAATTGGCTTTTTAATGGTCTTTTTAAATATGACAAAGATGGCAATGTAACTACTGATTTAGCTACTTCTTATGAGTTTAAAAGCGACACAAAATTGATTGTTAAATTAAAACAAAATGTCTTATGGCACGATAAAATAGAAGTTACTGCAAATGATGTGCTTTTTACTTATGAAAAAATAATTGACCCAAAAGTTTTTAACTCTATTAAATCAAATTTCAAATTAGTTGATTCAGTTAAAGTAGTTGATAAATACACAATTGAGATAAACTATAAACAACCCTATTTCAAAGCCTTAGAAATTTGGATGGTTGGATTACTTCCTAAGCATTTACTAGAAAATGAAGAAAATCTTATGACTAGTTCTTTTAATAAAAAGCCAATAGGAACAGGTTCTTATAAAATTGAATCCTTTGAAGTTGGAAAAGATATTGAACTTTTTGCAAATCAAGATTATTTTGAAGGTAAACCTAAAATTGATAAAATTTTATATAAATTTTTACCTGATCCAAATACTTCATTTTTGTTTTTAAAACAAGAAAAAATTGATGTTGGAGGATTAACTCCAATTCAAATTGATAGACAAATTGATGATAGCTTTAAAAACAAATTTCAAATAATCGAAAAACCTAGTTTTTCTTACACTTATATGGGATTTAATCTAAAAAATGAAAAATTTAAAGACATAAGAATAAGAAAAGCATTAGCCTATGCAATTAATAAAGAAGAGTTAATTGATATTCTGTTTTTTGGGCATGGTGAAGTTTGTAATGGTCCATTTTTACCAAGAACATATGCCTTTGATGAAACTGTTAAAACACAAAAACAAGATATTAATAAAGCTAAAGAACTTTTAAAAGAAGCAGGTTTTGATGAAAATAATCCTTTTACTTTTGAAGTTATTACAAATACAGGAAATGATATAAGAATAAATGCAGCTCAAATCTTGCAATATCAATTTGCAAAAGCTGGTGTAAATATGAAGATTAGAGTAATGGAATGGCAAGCATTTTTAAACACAGTTGTTCATCCAAGGAACTTTGAAGCAGTTATTTTAGGATGGGGATTAGGGTTAACTCCTGATGCTTATTCAATATGGCATAGTTCAAATAATAAACTTGGTGGCTTTAATTTTGTTTCATATAAAAATGAAAAAGTTGATAAATTAATTGAGCAAGGTGCTGTTACAGTTGATAAAGAAAAACTATCTAAAATTTATAAAGAGATTTACAGAAATATAAGTAGTGATTTACCATATTTATTTTTGTACATTCCTAACTCAATATCAACTGTAAGTAAAAAAATAAAAAATTTAGAACCTGCTTTTACAGGTTTTATGCATAACCAAAAAGATTGGGAAATAATTGAATAATAGGATAAATATGAATAACGATGTAATAATACTTTTTGATTTAGATGGAACATTAATAGACTCAACAGAAGCAATTGTTTCAACTTTTTATCACTCTTTTGAAGTTATGGACTATGACTTTAAAGGAAGTGATGAAGATATTAAAAATCTTATTGGTTATCCTTTAAATGTAATGTACAAAGAGTTAGGTATTGAAGAGTCAAAAACATGGGATTTTGTTGATGCCTATAAAAATAGATATAAAGATATTTCTACAATTAAAACAAAACTTTTAGAAAATGCAATTGAAGCTGTAAAATTAGCTTCAAGTATTGCAAGAATTTCAATAGTTACAACAAAAACAAGAAAATATACTATTCCTTTATTAGAGCATTTAGAATTAATGCCCCATTTTGAAATAGTTACAGGTTATGAATGCGTTGAAAATCACAAGCCACATCCTGAGCCTATTTTAAAAACACTAAAAGATATGAATATTCTAACTCCCTATGAAGACATTTGGATGATTGGTGATACAAAACTTGATTTAATCGCTGCAAAGAATGCAAATATAAAATCTATAGGTGTTTTATGTGGTTATGGAGATGAAAAAGAGTTGTTTGAACATACTGAAATTGTAAAAAAAGATGCCTTTGAAGCAATAAAATATCTAGAAAAACTATATTCTTAAACTTTATATTTACTTAAAAATAAATATTAGTTACTTTTTTATACATTTATCAAAGTTTTTATAAATACTTAATAACATAAGAACTTATAAATTCTATAATTTCAAGATTCCCTATATTTTAGGGAATCAAAACTATTTTATAAATACTATTTTTAATAAAGATAATTAAAATTTTAATCTACAATTCATATTATTAACTATAAAATCAAAAAAATAAAGTTTCGGTTAAGCTAAAGATTTATATAATTACAAAGACTAATTAAAATTTTTAAGTCAATTTTAATAATAAGGAGCCTCTATGTTAGAAATTAGATGGCATTCAAGAGCAGGTCAAGGTGCAGTAACAGGTGCAAAAGGACTTGGTTCTATTGTTGCAGAATCAGGAAAAGAAGTGCAAGCATTTGCATTTTATGGTTCAGCTAAAAGAGGTGCATCAATGACAGCTTATAATAGAATTGATGATAAACCTATTTTCAATCATGAAAAATATATGCAACCTGATTACGTTTTTATTCTTGATCCAGGTTTAGCATTTACAGATGATATTACAGCTAATGGTAAAGATACAACTAAATACATTATTACAACTCACCTTAGCAAAAATGAATTAATTGAATTAGTTCCTGATTTACAAGGAATTGAAGAGAGAGTATTTACTTTAGATTGTCTGCAAATTGCAAGGGATACTATTGGTAAAGCAATTCCTAATACTCCTATGCTTGGAGCATTTATGAAAGTAAGTGGTATGTTTGGAATTGAAGATTTTAAAGAAAAAATGAAACATGTATTAAAAAAACTTCCTGCTAATGTGATTGAAGCAAATATGGTTGCAATCCAAAGAGCATACGACGAAGTTTGTTAAGGAAAACAAAATGAGCAAATCAATAAGCGAAATGGGATGGGACGAATTAGTTCCAGGTGCTGCTTTATATACTTTTGATGGAACTGTAGAACACAATTTATCAAATATTCAACCAGAGGAAAGAAAATACTCTGAAACAAGTTCTAAAAGTATGAGCGTTGGTGACTGGAGAGTTATTAAGCCAGTTTGGAATTCTGAGACTTGCATTGACTGTCAAAACTGTTGGGTTTTCTGTCCAGATACTTCTATTATTGCAAGAAATAAAGAGATGAGAGGTGTTGATTATGAACACTGTAAAGGTTGTGGATTATGCGTAAGTGTTTGTCCTACAAATCCAAAATCTCTTTTAATGTTTAATGAATACGTAACTGTTGAAGATGCTTTATCTCAATGGCCTGAAAAAAAGAAAAAAGGTGAATAATAATGAATAGCAGAAAAATGGAATTAAACAAAGTAGAAGTTTGGGATGGAAACATGGCAAACTCTCAAGCTTTAAGACAAGCTGATGTTGATGTAGTTGCTGCATATCCTATTACACCTTCAACTGCAACAGTTGAAAACTATGCAATGTTCCACGCAAATGGATACATTGATGGTGAAGTTATTATGACAGAATCAGAACATGCTGCAATGTCTGGATGTATTGGAGCTGGAGCTGCTGGTGGAAGAGTTGCAACTGCAACATCTTCTCAAGGTTTAGCACTTATGATTGAAACTCTATATCAAGCTTCAGGTATGAGAATTCCTGTTGTTTTATGTTTAGTAAATAGAGCATTAGCTGCTCCTTTAAATGTAAATGGTGACCACTCTGATTTATATTTAACTAGAGATTCTGGTTGGATTTCAATAGATGCATTTAGTCCGCAACAAGCTTACGATATGACTTTAATGGCATTTAGAATTTCTGAACATCCAGATGTAAGATTACCTGTTATTTCAAATCAAGATGGTTTCATGACTTCACATACAGCACAAAATGTTCATCCACTTTCTGATGAAATTGCATCAAAATTTGTTGGTGAATATTTACAAGTTAATGCTTTATTGAATTTTGATAAACCTGTAACTCATGGTGTTCAAACTGAGCAAGATTGGCACTTTGA
>JALRJW010000170.1 GCA_023268955.1 Aliarcobacter sp.
GGTTCATTTAGATGTGATGTTAACGTTTCTATTAGACCAAAAGGTGATACAAAACTTTATACAAGATGTGAAATTAAAAATATGAACTCATTTAAGTTCATTGAAAAAGCAATTAAATATGAAGTAAACAGACATATTGAAGCTTGGGAAGATGGTATTCATGATACAGAAATTGTTCAAGAAACAAGACTATTTGATCCAGAATCAGGGGAAACAAGATCTATGAGAGGTAAAGAAGATGCTGCTGATTATAGATATTTCCCGGATCCTGATTTACTTCCTTTAATTATCACTGATGAAATGATGGAAAAATATTCACAAATTCCTGAATTACCAGATGAGAAAAAACAGAGATTTGTAAAAGATTATGGTCTAAAAGATTACAATGCTTCAATTATAGTAAGTTCACTTGAAATGGCTGATTTCTTTGATGAAATGATGACTCAAGGTATAACTTCAAAAAACGCTTCAAACTGGCTAATTGTAGAATTGCAAGGAAGATTTAAAGAGGGTATTTCTTTAGAAAACTCACCAGTATCAGCGATAACTTTAGCAACTATTATTAAGAGAATTGAAGATAATACAATCTCTGGAAAAGCTGCAAAAGAAGTACTTGATTACTTAATGGAAAACAATGAAGATGTTGATACAGTTATTGAAAAACTTGGATTAAAACAAGTAAGCGATGATGGTGCATTAATAGCGATTATTGATGAGATTTTAGCTGCAAATGAAGATAAAGTTGCTGAATACAAAGGTGGAAAAGAAAAGATGTTTGCATTCTTTGTAGGTCAAACAATGAAAGCATCAAAAGGTAGTGCAAATCCACAAAAAGTTAGTCAACTTTTAAAAGAAAAATTAGGTTAATAAATGAAAAATAATTCAATAGCAGTAATAGGTGCAGGTAAATGGGGACAAGCTCTACATTTTGCACTATCACAAAAACAAGAGTGTTTAATAACTTCAAGAACAAAAAGAGATATTAAAAACTTTGTTGATCTAAAAACTGCTTTGGATTGTGAATATCTAATCATCGCTATTCCAGCTCAAGAAATCAGATCTTGGTTAAAAGAGAATTTTGATTTTAAAGGACAAAAAATACTTGTTGCGTCAAAAGGAATTGAAGCTTCAAGTGGTCAGTTTTTAAATGATATTTATGCAGATTTTGTACCCGATGAAAATATAGGATTTATTTCAGGTCCATCTTTTGCTGCTGAAGTGATTAAAGGTTTACCTTGCGCTTTAGTTTTAAACTCATACTCAATCAAACTATACAATGAATTCTCACCATTTTTCCCTAACTTTATAAAAACATATTATTCAACAGATGTTATTGGAGCTGAAGTTGCGGGGGCTTATAAAAATGTATTAGCAATTGCAAGTGGAATTTGTGAAGGATTAAATTTAGGTAAAAATGCTCAAGCTTCACTAATAGCTAGAGGTTTGGTTGAAATGCAAAGATTTGGAAAATACTTTGGAGCAAAGAAATCATCATTTTTAGGATTAAGTGGCGCAGGTGATCTTTTTTTAACTGCAAATTCAACAATGAGTAGAAACTTTAGAGTAGGGCTAGGATTAGCCGCTAATAAAAACTTACAAACTATTTTAGACGAACTAGGAGAAGTAGCAGAAGGTGTTAAAACAGCTCAAGCTATTTGGAACTTGTCACAAAAACATGGAATTTATACTCCCATAGCAAATGAAGTATATGAAATTTTAAAAGGTAAGACTCCTCAAGAGTCACTAAAAGACTTACTTAGAAACTAATTAAAGTTCAAATTTTAATTAGTAGTATAATACATACTATAATACAAATAAGTAATTATTTTTATTTAAGAATTTTTTCTTTCTTTGTGTT
>JALRJW010000255.1 GCA_023268955.1 Aliarcobacter sp.
TGAGCGATATTTAATAAATCATTTACGAGTGAAAAATCACCTTCATGGGCCAACTCAATAGCTTCTTGAAGCATATAGTTTTTAATAATATATTTTGGATTTATCTTTTTCATAATTTCAAACCTATCTTCAAAACTGCTATTTTGTTTATCACACACTTTTTTATATGACTCAAACCAATCAATCAAAGGTTGCCTAAAAATAGCTATATCAACTACCAAACTAATATCTTCAAATGATTTTAGATTTGTTAGATTATAAAAGAAAACATTGTAATCTATTTTTGCACTCTCTAAAGCACCTAATAATTCAACAATTAAATCAAGATTATTATCACTTGATTTAATAGGGTCTAAACCTACTCTTTTACTCATTAGTTGCAAATATACATTTTCATGTTGAGGCATAAAAGTATTGATATATTCTAGTAATTTTTCTTTAGGAACTATTTTGTCTAAAGCATAAGCCAAAACTTGCAGATTCCATCTAGCAACAAAAGGTTGATTATTGTATGAATATCTTCCTTCGGCATCTGTATGATTACAAATACAATGTTTTTCAAAATAATCCATAAAAGCATAAGGTCCATAATCAATCGTAAGTCCTGCCATAGAAAAATTATCAGTATTCATAACACCATGCATAAATCCATAAGCTTGCCATTTTGCCAATAATTCAGCTGTAATATCTACTAAAGAATAATACATTTTTGCATATCTATTTTCATCATTTTGTAAGTGTGGATAGCTTTGTTTTATTACATAATCAGCTAATTTGGTTAGATTTGTTTTAGCATTTTTTGTTCTTGCAAAAAACTCAAATGTTCCGATTCTTATCCAAGATGGACTCAAACGCATTACAACAGAACAAGATTCTTGCGTCCATTCTCTATGGGCAAAGGTATCTGAATCAATTATTGCTAAAGCTCTTGTAGTTGGAATACCTAAAGCATTCATAGCTTCACTCATAATATACTCTCTAATACTAGACCTTAAAACAGCTCTTCCATCACCTTGCCTTGAATATTTTGTAAGTCCTGAACCTTTTGTTTGAAGATGCCAGCCATTTATGCTACCAAGATTTATAGCCCTACCATCACCTAATTGTGGAACAAAATATCCAAACTGATGTCCAGCATAAACCATACTATAAGGTACACTTCCTTCTAAGGTAAGACTCCCATTTATAAAATCAACAAAATCTTTTCTTTCACATTCTAAATAATCTAATCCTATTAAATCACAAGCTTTTTTATTAAAAGATATTAATTTTGGATTTTTAAGTGGTGTAGGTTTTAACTTTTGGTAGAATTTTTCATCAAACTCAAAATAATCAACATCAAGTTTTAGTTCGTCTAATTTCATAATTTTCTCTTTAAATAATATTTATATATATGCAAGAAGCTTAGCAAAGAAGAACATAAAATAGGATAAAGTTTATCTTATTTAGAAGCATTATTATATGATTTTAATGAATTGATGATATAATAATTTACTAAAATAATATAAGAAAAGGTTATAAAAATGTCATTATTTTCATTT
>JALRJW010000282.1 GCA_023268955.1 Aliarcobacter sp.
CCGGAGTATCACACGCTCCATTAACACGATGCAAAAAACTTCTTTCTGCATCAAAGCTATAATGTTTTGAAAGTCTTTTATGTCTTTGTGGAACAATTCTTGTTTTCAATATTTTATTTATTCTAAGAGTTAATTCTCTTAAATGAAATGGTTTTTTTAAATAATCATGGCAACCAATGTCAAAAGCTCTAGTTATATCTTCAATATCAATAAGTGCCGAAATAAAGATAGTTGGAACCATTCTTTTTTGGCTATGCATGTATTCTAAAATTGTAAAACCATCAATATCAGGAAGATTTATATCTAAAATAAGTAAGTCAAATCTTTCTTGTTGGAGGGTTTCTAAACATTGAGTACCTGTAACAGTTTTTACTACTATATGTCCTGTTGATGTAAGATATTCAGATATCATGTCGTTTAACATAATATCATCTTCTAATAGTAATATTTTCATTCTATCCCTTTAAAAATATATGTAAATGTATTCCAATTCTCACCAGAATCTAAAATAATGTCTATGTCTTCCTCTGAACAAATTCTTCTAACAAGATTTAGTCCTAAACCAAAACCTTCTTTTGAACTCTCTTCTCTGTAGTATTCTTCAAAAATCTTCTCTTTATCTAAGATTTGTGTAGAGTTACTTTTAAAAATTAGATGACAATTTTTGTCAATTATTTTAATCATAATGCTTATTTTTTCACCAACAAAGGTATATTTTATAGCATTTGTAATGTTATTATCAACTAACCTTTGTAATTTTATCTCATTAAAGTTTATAGTTAGTGTTTTTCTAGCACTTGTAAATTCTAAAGTTTTTTTAACTTGTTTTGCACTTTGTTCAAAGAAATCAACTCTACTTCTCATAAAATCAACTAAATTAATATTGTGAGTTGCTCTATTTACATGATCTTTTTTAATCAAATAACTTAAGTCATCATATATATTGAAAACATTTTTCATGGCAACTTCAATATTAGATAAATATTTATTTTTTCCATATTCCATTTCAAACATCTCAATATTTCCCATGATTATAGATAAAGGAGTATTAGTTTCATGAACAGCATGTTTTAAGAACTGTTTTTGAGATGTTAATAAACTTTGTGCATAATCCGTCTTTACTTTTAACTCTTTAGATTGAATTACATAATCTTCTGAAGATTGTTGAATTAGGTGGGTTAATGCTTGCAAACTTCTTGAATGGTCACTTATTTTATTTGAAGTTAAATTGCTGCTATTTTTCTTAGAAGTTTCAAGATTTACTTTTTCACTCATAGCAACAACAGTTAATGTTTGATTTAAAAGTACATTTTCATCTTTTTCATGGAAAAATTCACCATATGTAAAAAATCCAGTTGTTGGCGCTATTTTAGAAAATGGTTTAATTTCCATATCCATAAGACTTGGCATATATCTTCTTCTTGCCATACATGCATATATAAAGAAACTTTCTGAGTTCCCAACTGTGCATTCATCAAATAAAGCTTTTAATGGATTACTCATAATAAGTTCCATATTACCAAACCCTAATTTTACAATATCACCTTCATGAAGATTCCCAGCAAAACTTAAACTCCCATCATCATGTTTTGCAATAACTGCTCTTGCTAAACCAAGATTATTCTGTTGAACTATAAGAGGAAATTCAATTCCTGTAGCAGGAAGTGATTTAGCTACATAATCACCTAAATATTTTTTATAAAAATCAACTGGTGTTAAACCAGATATTTGATAAACCCTATTTCTATCAACTTTTTCTATTACATGATCAATTCCAATAGGAGACCAGTTAAAGTTAAATGCATTGCAAGCTTTAAGAATATCAGAGTTTAAAGATACCCCAACTGCACCTCTTGTTAATATATTTTTTTGAGATGAAATAAATGTTTGTTGGAAACTCGCATTATCTCCTGCCATACCACCTGCTACAATTACATCTTTATTTACAGAAGTTATACCATTTAAGAACTCTTCACCATTTGCTAAAGCTCCATCTGTAAAAGTAATTATAAGTTTTGTATTATCAGTAATTAACTCTTGGGCTAATTTTTTACCATTTTCAAATGAATTACCAGTATTAACATGAGTAGTCTTTATATAAGTATCATCAAAAGTAGAAATACTTACAATAGTTTTTAAAGTTGTAATTTTAGAATTGAAAATCTCACCATCTGTTGATGATCCAATGCAAATAGCGTTTGGAAGTTCTTTTAATAGCTCATTTAATATGTGATCTAAAACATCTTTATTTTCACCACAAAAAATTTGAATTAATATATTTTTATGTTTTTTATAGTGTTCAAAGTCGATAATTTGCTTTATTGGTTTGTTATTTATTATGTAATTTTCTGTTTTCATGAAAAAATTGTAGCTAAAAAAAATAAATTTTTAACAAAAAAAGTACCATGAATTGGTCTTTTTCAAGGAAAATAGCTAAATGCTATATTCCTGCTACGCAATCGCTAAACTTAGGCTATATTTCTAATGTAAACTTTCAGTATTGAAAAAGTTAGGGCTACTTTTCAGCTTTTTCACAAAATTAAAATTAAAGCAAAGGATTAAGTAATGGCATATACTAAACCAACATACAAATCTCAATATGAAAACTTTATCGGTGGAGAATGGGTTGCACCAAAAAGTGGAGAGTACTTCGAAAACATTTCACCAGTTGACGGTGAAGTTTTAACTAAAATTCCAAGATCAAATGAAGAAGACGTAGAATTAGCAATCGCTGCTGCAAAAACTGCATTCGAATCTTACAAACATACTTCTGTAGTTGAAAGAAGTACAATGTTAAACAAAATTGCTGATGCAATCGAAGCTAACTTAGAAGCTTTAGCAATCGCTGAGACTTTAGATAACGGTAAAACAATTAGAGAAACTATCAACGCTGACGTTCCTTTAGTAGTTGATCACTTCAGATATTTTGCATCTGTAATTAGAGCTGAGTCTGGAACAGTTGCAGATTTAGATGAAAACACTATTTCTCAAGAAGTATATGAGCCATACGGAGTTGTAGCTCAAATTATTCCTTGGAACTTCCCATTATTAATGGCGGCATGGAAATTAGCTCCTGCATTAGCAGCAGGTAACTGTATCGTTATGAAACCAGCTTCTGCTACTCCAATGTCAATTTTATTATTAATGGAAACAATTGCATCTGTATTACCAAAAGGTACAGTTAACATTATTAATGGTGCTGGTGGAAAAATTGGTAAATATTTATCAACTCACCCAGAAATCAAAAAAGTTGGATTCACAGGTGAAACTACAACTGGTCAATTAATTATGCAATATGCAACTGAGAACATTATTCCATCAACTTTAGAATTAGGTGGAAAATCTCCAAACGTATTCTTTGAATCAATTATGGACGCGGATGATGAATTCTTTGATAAAGCTATCGAAGGTTTAGTATTATTTGCATTTAATTCAGGAGAAGTTTGTACTTGTCCATCAAGAGCATTAATTCAAGAATCAATTTATGA
>JALRJW010000340.1 GCA_023268955.1 Aliarcobacter sp.
TTTAACATCTTCGTTTGGTTCAACATCTGTAATATTGTCAATCCATGATGTTACTGTTCTTCTATCTTTATTTATTAAGTTTGCAAATTTAGAAATACTAAGGTTTGATCTGTTAAATATTTCTATAAATTTTTGCAGTGATGTTTTAAAATTCATTACATAAATCCAATTCTTAATTTAATATTATGATTTAATTGTACCATTTCTATTCATAAATACAACTTTTGTACATTTATAGATTTAATGATTAAAAAATTGTAATTTATTGAACAAAAAAAATACATATTTCTTATGTAACAATTATGTATAATGTAGGTCATTTCAATTTAAAGGATGTGTATGAGCGCAGGAAAAAAATTTAGAGAAGCGTTAAGTCAAGAAAAACCACTACAAATTGTAGGAACAATCAATGCTTACCAAGCATTACAAGCTACAAGAGTAGGACACAAAGCTATCTACTTATCTGGTGGAGGAATTGCAAATGCATCTTATGGATTACCTGACTTAGGTATGACAATGATCGAAGATGTATGTATTGATGTAAGAAGAATTACTTCAATTTGTGATACACCATTAATCGTAGATGCTGATACAGGTTGGGGACATGCATTTAACGTTGCTAGAACTGTTAAAGAATTCATCAGATCTGGAGCTGCAGGTTTACATATTGAAGACCAAGTTGCAGCAAAAAGATGTGGACACAGACCAAACAAAGAATTAGTTACAACTGAAGAAATGTGTGACAGAATTAGAGCTGCTGTTGATGCTAAAATGGAATTAGATCCTGATTTCTACATCATTGCAAGAACTGATGCACACGCTAGTGAAGGTCAAGAAGCTGCAGTTGCAAGAGCAAAAGCTTATGTTGAAGCTGGTGCAGATGCAATTTTCGCTGAAGCGGTTCACACTTTAAAAGAATATAAAGAATTTACTGAGCAAATGAGTGTTCCAGTATTAGCTAACATTACTGAATTTGGAGCAACTCCAATGTTCACAACTGAAGAATTAGCATCAGTTGGTATTGATATGGTTCTTTACCCATTATCAGCATTTAGAGCAATGAACAAAGCTGCATTAAATGTATACCAAGAATTAAAAGACAAAGGTACACAAGAAGGTGTATTAGATACTATGCAAACAAGAATGGAATTATACGATATGTTAAATTACCATGCATATGAGCAAAAAATGGATGAATTATTTGCAAAAGGAAAAGCTAAGTAATTAGCTTTTCTTAACCATAAAATTTAAGAAAATTAAAACTGAAAAAATTTAAGGAGATTATATGAGCGGTTTAGCAGGTGTTACAGCTGGTTCTTCAGCAATTTGTACTTGTGGTTTAGGAAACGGATTAAACTATAGAGGATATGATATTGCAGATTTAGCTTTAAAAGCAGATTTCGAAGAAGTAGCATATTTATTATTAGTTGGTGAATTACCAAATAAACATGAATTAAAAATGTTCCAAAGAAAAATCATTGCAGGTAGAGAATTACCAATTTCTGTAAAAGAAGTTTTAAAAGCGATTCCAGCATCTTCTCACCCAATGGATGTTATGAAAACTGCAACTTCAGCTTTAGGTTGTGTTGAACCAGAAGCAGAAGATTTCTCTGATCAAATGGACAAAATCACTAGATTATTAGGTGCATTCCCATCATTCTTAGTTTACTGGCATCACTGGCACAAAAATGGTAAAGAGATTGAATTAAAATCTGAAGAAACTACTATTGCTGGATATATCGTAGAAAGATTAAAAGAAGTTAAACCTTTAGATGTAGAAGTTAAAGCTATGAACGCTATGTTAACTTTATATGCTGAGCATGAATTTAATGCATCTACTTTTGCAAACAGAATTACAGCTTCAACTTTATCAGATATCTACTCTTGTATGACAACTGGTATTGGTACTTTAAAAGGTCACTTACACGGTGGAGCAAATGAAGTAGCTATCAAATTCGTATTACAATTTGATGATGTTGATCACGCATTAAAATCTGTTGATGAATTATTTGCTAAAAAAGAAAAAATCATGGGATTCGGTCACAGAGTATATAGAAACTTAGACCCAAGATCTCCAGTTGGATTTGAATTAGCAAAAGAATTAAAAGAGTTAGAAACTTCTGACCCTAAATTATTTGATATAGCAACTGCAATTAGAGATAAAGTAAAATCTGAAAAAGGTTTACCAGATAATATCGACTTCTTCGGTGGATTAATTTACCACTATATGGAAATCGAAAGATTATACTACACTCCATTATTCATTATGTCAAGAGCTGCTGGATGGGCTGCTCACGCATTCGAACAAAGAGCAAACAACAGAATTATCAGACCAAGTTCTGAGTATACTGGACCAGAGCCAAGAGCTTTTGTTTCTTTAGAAGATAGAGCGTAATTTATTACTTTTCAAAAAATATTTCAAGTTAACTTTAATAGTTAACTTGAAAATAGTGTGCCACATTCAGTGGATAAATTTCAACCAAATTTTTTCACTGTTGGTAAACAATTTAAAACTAACCAAATAAATGGATAAAAAAATATGACAAACGAAAAATATCTAAAAGACCTTCCAGGTGTAGATGGTGTTAAATTTTACGATGTAAAATCTGCAGTTGAAGACATTACTCCAGGTTCATTTGAGAAATTAAACTATACTTCAAGAGTTTTAGCTGAAAACTTAATTAGAAAATGTCCTAGTGAAGATTTAAAAGACTCATTAATTCAATTAATTAAAAAAAGAACAGACAAAGATTTCCCTTGGTTCCCATCAAGAGTTATTTGTCACGATATCTTAGGATTAACAGCATTCGTTGACTTAGCAGGATTAAGAGAAGCTGTTGCTTCAAAAGGTGGAAACCCTGATAAAGTTAACCCTGTTGTTCCTACTCAATTAATCGTTGACCACTCATTAGCAGTTGAGTGTGGTGGATATGATCCAGATGCATTCCAAAAAAATAGAGATATCGAAGATAGAAGAAATGCTGATAGATTCCACTTTATTAACTGGACTAAACAAGCGTTCAACAACGTTGATGTTATCCCTCCAGGTAATGGTATTATGCACCAAATCAACCTTGAAAAAATGTCTCCAGTTGTGCACTTAAATGATGGTGTTGCAAGTCCAGATACATTAGTTGGTACAGATTCACATACTCCTCACGTTGATGCACTTGGCGTAATCGCTGTTGGTGTTGGTGGATTAGAAGCTGAAAACGTAATGTTAGGAAATCCTTCTTATATGAGAGTTCCTGAAATTATTGGTGTTGAAATTGTAGGTGTTAGAGCTCCTGGAATTACTGCAACTGATATTGCATTATCTATGACTTCATTCTTAAGAGAAAATAATGTTATTTCTGCATACTTAGAATTCTATGGTTCAGGTATTAAATACTTAAACTTAGGTGATAGAGCTACTATTGCAAATATGACTCCTGAATATGGTGCATCTGCTGGTATGTTTGCTATTGATGATCAAACTATTTCTTACTTAAGAGTAACAGGTAGAGAAGAAAAACAATGTCAATTAGTTGAAGCTTACGCTAAAGCTAATGGTTTATGGGCTGACCAATTTGAAGGTGCTACATATGCTAGAACTATTCAATTTGACTTATCTAAAGTAACTAGATCTTTAGCTGGTCCTTCTAAACCACATAAATTAGTTCCAACTTCTACTTTAAAAGCTGAAGGTATCGTAAAAGAGTGGACTCAAGAAGGTGATTTAATTCCAGATGGTGGTATCTTAATTGCTGCTATTACTTCTTGTACAAATACTTCAAATCCAAGAAACGTTATCGCTGCTGGTTTAGTTGCTAAAAAAGCAAATGAACTTGGATTAACAAGAAAACCATGGGTTAAATCTTCATTAGCACCAGGTTCAAAAGTAATTGAAGTTTACTTAAAAGAAGCAGGATTATTACCAGAATTAGAAAAATTAGGATTCGGTGTAGTTGGTTTTGCATGTACTACTTGTAATGGTATGTCAGGTGCATTAGATCCAAAAATCCAACAAGAAGTAATTGATAGAGATATCTATTCAACTGCTGTATTATCTGGAAACAGAAACTTTGATGGAAGAATTCACCCATACGTAAAAGAAGCATTCTTAGCATCTCCTGCATTAGTTGTTGCATACGCATTAGCTGGTACTGTTAGATTTGATATTGAAAATGATTCTTTAGGTAAAGATGCAAATGGTAATGACATTAAATTAGCGGACCTTTGGCCATCTGATGCTGAAATCGATGCTATTGAAAAAGAGTATGTTAGACCAGAAATGTATAACGCTATTTATGAGCCAATGTTCGCTAGAAATGCATTAGGTGACATTAAAGTAGATCCATTCTATAAATGGAATACAAATTCAACATATATTAACAAACCTCCTTATTGGGAAGATGAATATATGCAAATGCCAGCATTAAAAGGTATGAGACCATTAGGAGTATTCCCAGATAATATTACTACTGACCACTTATCACCATCAAATGCTATTTTACCAACGTCTGCGTCTGGTGAGTATTGTTTATCTAAAGGTCTTCCTGTTGAAGACTTAAACTCTTATGCAACGCACAGAGGGGATCACCATACTGCTTCAAGAGCAACTTTAGCAAATCCAAAATTATTTAACGAAATGGTTAAAGATGAAAATGGAAATGTTAAACAAGGTTCATTAACTAAGATTATGCCTGAAGGTAAAGAATCTAGAATGTGGGAAGCTATTGAAGAGTATACAAATAGAAAACAACCATTAATTATCATCGCTGGAACTAACTATGGTCAAGGTTCTTCAAGAGACTGGGCTGCAAAAGGTGTTAGATTAGCAGGTGTTGAAGTATTAATTGCTGAATCTATTGAAAGAATTCACAGAACTAACTTAGTTGGAATGGGTGTATTACCATTACAATTCAAAGAAGGTGATACTAGATTTACATACAATATTGATGGTTCTGAGACTTTTGATATTGAAGGTGAAATCACTCCAAGATGTGACTTAACTGTTGTTATGACAAGAGCAAATGGTGAAGTTGTTAAATTTGACGTATTATGTAGATTAGATACTTCTGCTGAAGTTGATGTTTACAAAAACGGTGGTATTTTACAAAAATTCGCTAAAGATGTTGTTGCTTCAGGTAACTAAGACATCATTATAATCTAAAGGCTTTGCCTTTAGATTATCTATAAATGTTCTTTAAAGAAATCATTAGATTTTTTTAATGACCATTTAAAACTGGGACAATATTTCAAGGAGCAAATTACAATGGCTTATCAACCACAATTTAAAGTTAAAGCAACATATATGAGAGGTGGTACTTCAAAAGGTACTTTCTTTAACATCGCTGATTTACCAAAAGAAGCACAAGAAAACCCAAAGAAAAGAGATAGATTACTTCAAAGAATCGTAGGAAGTCCTGATTTATATAAACAACAAATTGATGGTATGGGTGGAGCAACTTCTTCTACATCTAAAGCTATTTTAGTTGGAAAAAGTGACGTTCCTAACCATGATGTAGATTATTATTTCTGTCAAGTTGCAATTGATAAAGATTTCGTTGATATGAGTGGAAACTGTGGAAACTTATCTTCTGCTGTTGGTCCTTTTGCTATTAAAGAAGGTTTAGTTGATAATGTACCCCAAAATGGTGTTTGTTGTGTAAGAATTTGGCAAGCAAACATTAAAAAAACTATTCTATGTTATGTAACTATGGAAAATGGAATGGTTAAAGAAATGGGTGACTACTACATCGATGGTGTTGCATTCCCTGCTGAAGAAATCGTATTAGAGTTCGCTGAGCCTGTTGATCCAAGTGAAGAGTTATTCCCTACAGGAAACTTAGTTGATGATTTAGAAGTTCCAGGAATTGGTACGTTTAAAGCAACAATGATAACTGCTGGTATTCCAACTTGTTTTGTTAATGCTGATGAAATTGGATACAAAGGTACTGAGCTTCAAGTTGACATCAACAATGATGCCGAAGCTCTAGCTAGATTTGAAACAATCAGATCTTATGCAGCTTTAAAAATGGGATTGATTTCTGAATTAAAAGAAGCAGAAACAAGACAACACACTCCAAAAATTGCATTTGTTTCTCCATCTCAAGACTTCACAGCTTCAAGTGGTAAAGAAGTAAAAGCTACTGACATTGATTTAAATGTTAGAGCATTATCTATGGGTAAACTACACCACGCTATGATGGGAACGGCTTCAGTTGCTATTGGTGTTGCTGCATGTATTAATGGTACTTTAGTAAACTTAGCTGCTGGTGGTGGTGATAAAACTGCTGTAGAATTTGGTCACCC
>JALRJW010000297.1 GCA_023268955.1 Aliarcobacter sp.
CATTCTCCATTAAATGAGAATTTAACAATCATCTTTTTTTCAGCTATTGGTTCTTTAGCTTGTGCATCTAAAACTTCTTTCGATTGATTTTCAATAGTAGTTTCATTTAAAACAGTTTTAGAATCTATTGAAGTCATTGGAACACTATTAATATCATTGATAATCTCTTTGATTGCTTTTTTCCCTGCTTCATAATCAACTTCTTCATTACTTGCAGCAATATCTTGCTCATTTGCTTGAGGTTTTTGAAGATTTTCATTAGTAGTTGAACATCCAACAAAGATTAAAGCACTTAAAACTAAACTTATATTTTTTAACATTTATTCATACCTATATGATGTTTTAATAGAATTATTTTCACAAACAATAACCAAACCACCCTTATCCATAATTTTTTTAAGATACTTTAGTGTTGTTTGTATTTCTTCGCATTTTTTTAATGCGTCTTTCTTATTTAACACTATTTTATCACCTTTCTCCTTTCCGTATTGGAAAACAATATCAACCATTCTTTTGTTGATTCCACGCTGAGACATTCTGCTTCTTAAATGACCTGTGAGTTTCATTTTGTTTCCTTTCGTTTTTTTTCGTTAGATTTCGTTAGCAAGAGAATTATAGCATTGGTAATGCTTATATAAAGCTTAAATTTTAACAATTTTAATATAAATCCGTTAGATTTCGTTAAATTATGTTATAATAATTCAAATATAAGGAGTGAAGTTGCAAATTAAATCTATGTATAAATCTATTGCTATTTTTATATTAATACTTATTGCATTTAGTACAACTATCATTTATTTATCTTCACAAATGATAAGCGAGTCATTGGATAATAGTGATAAACACAGAGTATTAAATACTATAGAATCAATTACTCCTATGGTTAAGACATCTATTGATTTTAGTTTGGAAGGTTTTTTAGAAAAGAACTTAAATGAAATAGTCACTAAAAATGAGAATATTCTAAAAATAGTAGTTAAAGATTCAACTGGAGCAATTATCACTCAATCAACTATTTATGCTGACTTAACTAATAAAGCTGTTATATCTACACCAATTCAATTAGGAGTTGGAAAAGTTGGTTCAATTGAAGCATATCCTTCAAATTTAGAGAAAAGCAAATCAGTTGAAATTTATCAAGACCTGCTATTTAATCTAATAATTAGTGTTCCTTTTTTAATTGCAATTGCTGCATTTATGTATAGTTCAATTATTGCGTTACACAACAAAGAAAAAGAAAAAGCATATGATGAATTAAAACTTCAAATGGAAGAAGAGATTAAAAGTCACGAAAAAAAGACAAATATGCTGTTTCATCAATCAAGACTTGCATCTATGGGTGAGATGATTTCTAATATTGCTCACCAATGGAGACAGCCTTTAAATACTATATCTTTAGTATTGCAGAATTTAAAACTTGGTTATGCCCTAAACAATCTTGAAAAAAATAAGTTTGAAGGATATATGGACCAAATTGATGGTTCTTTAGAGTATATGAGTGAAACTATCACTACTTTTAGAAATTACTACAAGACTAATCAAGAGGCTCAAGTATTTAAATCTAAAGAAGTAATTGATGAAGCTGTTTCAATTTTAGGCAACAGTTTAGAAGATGCAGCAATTAGCATAAGCATTGATTCAAAAATAAATGAGGAAATTAATGGCTATAAAAATGAACTTGCTCAAGTAATCGTTAATATTTTAGGTAATGCTAAAGAGATTTTAGAAAAAAGAAATACACCTAATGCAAAGATAGAAGTTAAAACATCTAAACCCAATGAAAATAAATTATTAATTAGCATTCAAGACAATGGTGGTGGTATAAAAGAAGATATAATAAATCAGATATTTGACCCTTATTTTACTACTAAACACAAAGACCAAGGAACTGGACTTGGACTTTATATGTCAAAGATTATCATCAAAGATAAATTCAAAGGTGAGTTAAGTGCCGTTAATGTAAAAGACGGTGCAAGATTTGATATAGAACTAAACATACACAAAGGA
>JALRJW010000324.1 GCA_023268955.1 Aliarcobacter sp.
CTTTACTTACCTAACTCAAAAAAATGTTCTAAAAAATATCAAAGAGGGAATTGAAGCTGCAATTGAAGCTGGAATAATAGTAAAACTAAATAGCGTAGTTTTAAAAGGTATCAATGAAGAAGAGATTTTAGAGTTATATGAATTTGCAAAACAAAAGGGAATTCAAATAAGATTTATAGAGTATATGGAAAATGAAAATGCCCACTCTAAACTTAAAACTCTAGCAAGTTTTGATATTTTAAAAGCTATTTCAAAAAAACATTTAATAGAAGAATTACCAGCAAAAGAGAACTCAGCTGCAAAATTATTTAAAGATGAAAGTGGCTATATATTTGGAATAATAGAGCCTTATGATGACAGTTTTTGTAAAACTTGTAATAGAATTAGACTAAGTGCTGAGGGAGATTTAATACCTTGTTTATATTATGAAGATTCACAAAATATAAAAGACTCAACTAATTCAAAAGAGAAAATGGAATATATCTTAAAAGATGTGATCAAAAATAAACCAGAAAAAAACAAATGGTCTCACACAAGCAGTACTAAAAAAGAGGATAATATTTCTAGTAGAGCCTTTTATTTTACGGGAGGATAAATTTTATTCTCCCTATTTCTTTTTTCAACCCCTATTAAATCCCTAAAATCCAATATTTTCAAATAATCTTCTACCTTACTTGACCTAAGTCAAGAAAATAAATTTTAATACTTGATAAAATTAGACATGTAGGAAATAACTAACATACAAGGAGAACAAAATGTCACTTTCAAGAAGAGATTTTCTTAAAAGCTCTGCAGCCGCTTCAGCAGCAGCCGCAGTTGGTATGAGTGTACCAAGTACTCTTAGTGCAGCAACTTCTCAAGCCGAAGCTGGTTGGAGATGGGATAAAGCAGCATGTAGATTCTGTGGTACTGGTTGTGGGATTATGATGGCAACAAAAAATGGAAAAATTGTTGCAGTTAAAGGAGATCCAGCAGCTCCTGTAAATAGAGGACTTAACTGTATTAAAGGTTACTTTAACGCAAAAATCATGTATGGTGCAGATAGGTTAAAAACTCCACTTTTAAGGGTAAATGATAAAGGTGAGTTTGACAAAAATGGTAAATTTGCTCCTGTATCTTGGAAAAGAGCATTTGATGAAATGGAAGTTCACATCAAAAAAGCCTTAAAAGAGTCTGGACCTGAAGGGGTTGGTGTATTTGCTTCTGGACAATATACTGTTATGGAAGGTTATGCTGCTCAAAAAATGATGAAAGCTGGATTTAGAAGTAATGCAATTGATCCAAATGCTAGACACTGTATGGCATCAGCTGTTGTTGGTTTCTATCAAACTTTTGGTATTGATGAACCAAGTGGATGTTATGATGATATTGAATTAACAGATACAGTTGTTTCTTGGGGTTCAAATATGGCAGAAATGCACCCTATTTTATGGTCAAGGGTAACTGATAGAAAATTAAGTGATCCTGATAAAGTAAAAGTTGTAAATATCTCAACATATAGACATAGAACTTCTGATTTAGCTGACATTGAAATTATTTTCACTCCAAATACTGACTTAGCACTTTGGAATTATATAGCAAGAGAAATTGTATATAACCACCCTGAAGCAATTGATTGGGATTTTGTAAAAAAACATATTGTATTTGCAGCAAGTCCAGTTAATATGGGTTATGGATTAAGAAATGAAAATGAAAAATCTATAAAAGAAGGAAAATATACAGACCTAGAAATGCAAACAGTTTCAAAAGAGATGAAAAAAGTTATTTCAGAAACTGAAGCTCCAGCACTTGCTCCTTATGGATATAAAGCTGGTGATGTTATGGAAAATAAACCTGCTGGTTTAAAACACTGGGAAATTTCTTTTGAAGAGTATAAAAAATTCTTAGAGCCATATACATTAGATTATGTTGCAAAAATCTCAAAAGGTAATCCAGATGAAGATATCAATGAGTTTAAGAAAAAACTTCAAGCTTTAGCAAATCTTTATATTGAAAAAAATAGAAAAGTTGTAAGTTTCTGGACTATGGGTATGAACCAACACACAAGAGGTACTTGGGTAAATACTTTAGCTTATAATGTTCACTTCTTATTAAATAAACAAGCAAAACCAGGAAGTGGTGCATTCTCACTTACAGGTCAACCAAGTGCATGTGGAACAGCAAGAGAAGTTGGTACATTTACACATAGATTACCAGCTGATATGATGGTAGCAAATCCAAAACATAGAAAAATTGCTGAAGATAGATGGAAAGTTCCACAAGGAACTTTAAATCCAGTTGGAAATCAACATATTATGAAAATCCATAGAGATATTGAAGATGGAATTATCAAATTTGCATGGGTAAATGTATGTAACCCTTATCAAGATACAGCAAGTGCAAAACACTGGATTAAAGCAGCAAGAGAAATGGATAACTTTATTGTTACTTCAGATGGATATCCAGGAATTTCTGCAAAAGTATCTGACTTAATTTTACCATCAGCTATGATTTATGAAAAATGGGGAGCTTATGGAAATGCTGAAAGAAGAACACAACACTGGAGACAGCAAGTACTGCCTGTAGGTGATGCTATGAGTGATACTTGGCAATGGGTTGAACTTTCAAAAAGATTTACAGTTAAAGATTTATGGGGTGAATACACTTTAGTAAATGGTAAAAAACTTGCAGATGTTACAACTGAAGCTAAAAAAATGGGTTATAACGAAAATACAACTATGTATGATATTTTATTTGCAAATGAAGAAGCAAAAAGTTATAAAATTGATTTAAATGATCCTATTCAAAAAGGTTATGATAATAGTGATTGTATTGGAGATTCTAGAAATGTCCTTGGAAGTGATGGTAAAAAATGGGAAGGTTATGGATTCTTTATTCAAAAATACCTATTTGAAGAATATGCATGGTTTGGTAGAGGACATGCCCACGATTTAGCTGATTTTGACACTTATCACAGAGTTAGAGGATTAAAATGGCCAGTTGTTGATGGTAAAGAGACACAATGGAGATTTAATACAAAATATGACCCTTATGCTAAAAAATATGGAAAAGAAACAGGACATGATGAGTTTGCATTCTATGGTAAATTAGCAAAAGAGTTAGCACAAGGTGATTTATTAGGTATCAAAGATAAAACTAAAAAAGCCCTAAAAAATAAAGCAAAAATCTTCGCAAGACCATATATGGATCCACCAGAAGTTCCAGATAAAGAGTATGATACTTGGTTATGTACAGGAAGAGTTTTAGAACACTGGCATAGTGGAACTATGACTATGAGAGTTCCTGAACTTTATAGAGCAGTACCAGAAGCACTTTGTTATATGCACCCAACAGATGCAAAAGAAAAAGGTTTAAAACAAGGTGAATTAGCTTGGGTTGAATCAAGAAGAGGAAAAATTAAAGCAAGAGTTGAAACAAGAGGAAGAAATAGACCAAGTAGAGGTTTAGTTTTTGTACCTTGGTTTGATGAAAAAGTATTTATCAATAAAGTTTGTTTAGATGCAACTTGTCCTCAATCAAAACAAACAGACTTTAAAAAATGTGCGGTAAAAATATATAAAGCTTAATGGCTTAAACAAAGTAAGATAGAACAATGAAAACTGAAACAATAAGCGATAGAAGAAAATTTTTCCTAACAATGGCAAGGGCAACAGGACTTGCTGCCCTTGGTGGATTAATTTGGAGTGCTTATGTTGATGAAGTTACAGCTTCACAACTTACTCTAAGACCACCAGGAGCATTAGAAGAAAAAGACTTCTTAGCTTCTTGTATCAAATGTGGAATGTGCGTTGAAGCTTGTCCTTTTGATACATTGAAGTTAGCAAAACCTGGGGATAACAAACCTTTAGGAACACCATATTTTGAACCTAGAGACATACCATGTTATATGTGTACAGATATTCCTTGTGTTCCTGTTTGTCCAACGGATGCACTTGATATGAAAAGAGTTTCTACAAACAATCAACTAGATATCAACAAAGCTGATATGGGAGTTGCAGTTGTGGACACAAAAAACTGTATTGCTTTTTGGGGTATTCAGTGTGATGCTTGTTATAGAGCTTGTCCTTTATTAGACAAAGCAATTTATTTAGAGTATTCAAAAAATGAAAGAACAGGGAAACACGCCTTTTTAAAACCCATTGTTGATAGTGATTTTTGTACAGGTTGTGGACTTTGCGAACACGCTTGTGTAACACAAAAAGCAGCAATATTTGTACTTCCTAGAGAAGTTGCTTTAGGAAAAGTTGGAGATCACTATATCAAAGGTTGGGATAAAGTGGATGAAAAAAGAGTTCAAAATGCACAGAGTCAAACAACAACTACTGAAATAAGTAAAGAAAAAGCAATTGATTCATTAAACGATATGAAAGGACTTTTAGATGATTAAAAACAAATATTTAATTTTAAGAAGAGTTCTTCAAATATCTTTAATGACTCTATATTTTGGAGCAAATGCTTGGGGTTGGAATTTTATAGTTGGAAATTTAAGTTCATCAAAACTTCTTGATATGATTCCACTTAGTGACCCATATGCTGTTCTTCAAATGTTTGCAGCGGGAGCTGTTATTACTGCTGATATTTTTGTGGGAGCTTTAATAATAGTTCTGTTTTATTCTTTAGTAGGTGGACGTGCTTTTTGTTCATGGGTTTGTCCTGTAAATATAGTAACTGATAGTGCAAACTATTTAAGAAGAAAGTTTGGTTTTAATCAAATCCAAAAAAAACAACCAGCTAGTAGAAGTATGAGATACTGGGTTATTGCTATGAGCTTACTTATCTCATTTTTTTTTGGAGTAGCTGCTTTTGAGTTTATTTCTCCTGTTTCAATGGTTCATAGAGGAATAATATTTGGACTTGGATTTGGTTGGGCTGCTATTGTTATTATTTTCTTATTTGACTTGTTTGTCTTAAAAAATGGTTGGTGTGGACATATTTGTCCAATTGGTGGATTTTACTCAATAATAGGAAGATTTAGTCTTATTAGAGTGAAACATGAAGAAGAAAAATGTACTTTATGTATGAAATGTAAAGAAGTTTGTCCTGAAAATCAAGTGCTTTTTATGGTAGGAAAATCAAGCCAACAAGTACTTATGGGAGAGTGTACAAACTGCGCTAGATGTATAGAAGTTTGTGATGATGACGCATTAAACTTCTCAATTAGAGATTTGATAAATAAAACTAAGGAGAATTAGTATGAAACTATTTACTAAAATTAGTCTAAGTATAGCAGCTGTTTCGGTGTTATTTCTTAATGCTACAGCTGAAGAAACAAAAACTACAAAACAAGGTGTTAAAGCAACTATAACTGAAGAATCATTAGGATTAAGAAAAGTTGACCTTTATGGTGAAAAAGAAGTAAAACCTGAAGAAACAAAATATAGTAAAACTTATGCAGGAAGTGGACATAAAATTGATAGGGCATTCCAAGATGCACCACCTATGATTCCACATGACACAGAAGGAATGCTTCCAATTACTATTGATAATAACCAATGTACAAGTTGTCATGCACCAGAAATTGCTACTAGTATGGGAGCAACACCAATTCCAGTATCACATTTTACAGATTTTAGACCAAAACATAAATTTGATGGTCAAAAATTTGAAAAATCAGTTGATAATATGAAAAATGAAATTTCAATTAAAGCAGTTGAACAATTAGCTGGTGCTAGATTTAACTGTTCACAATGTCATGCACCTCAAAGTGAAGGTCAATTAGTTGAAAATACATTTGATCCTGAATTTACACAACCGGATGGAGCTAGTAAATCAACTTGGAGAGGAACTAAACTTACTGAAGGTTTAGATACGTTAAAAGACTAAAATGGAAAGAAGAGAATTATTTAGTTCTCTTTTTTCATCAAAGAAAAAAGAGGAAAAAGAAATCATAACAAGACCACCATATTTTGATGGTGAAGATTCTTTTTATAAAGGGTGTGTGGATTGTGAAAATACTCCTTGCGTCACTTTTTGTGAAGAGAATATTATAGTAATATTAGATGATAAAACCCCAAAACTTGATTTTAGTTCAGGTGGTTGTACATATTGTGATGAGTGTGCAAAAGCTTGTTGCAATGACGTTTTAAAAATTGAAAATAAAAAACAAATAAATACTAGTATTGAAATAGATATAAGTAAGTGTTTAAGTTGGAATCAAACAATGTGTTTTTCATGTAAAGATCCTTGTTTAGATGATGCTATCGTATTTTTTGGAATGTTTAAACCAATAATAGATGAAGAGTTATGCACAAATTGCGGCTTTTGTGTAAATGTTTGTCCAAGTAATGCAATTTATATAAAAAAGGTTCAAAAAGATGATTAAAACTCTTTTAATTTTTATTTTATCAACTGTTTCACTTTTTGCAATATCAAATTTAGAAGCAACAAAAATATACAAAGCTTCAGGGACTGTTCAAAGTATAAGTATAAAAGATTCAAAACTTTATGCTGGAACTTCAAATGGAACGGTTGAGATTTTTGATATAAATACAAATGAAAAAATAAATAGTATCAAAATCCCTGATATTAAAGATTTTATGGGAGATGTTATTGCTGCGAAAATATATTCAATAGATATCATTGAAGATAAAGTTTTGATTGTTTCGCAGGGTATGAAAGGATATAGAAATATCTTTTTATATGAAAATGAAAAATTAAATAAAATCATAGATATAAATCAGAAATATTATATTCAAAAAGCAAGTTTTATTTCTAATAAAAAAATTATTTTTGCACTTTTGAGTAATCAAATTGGTGTTTATGATTTTTCAAAAAATAAACTTGAATATTTAGTGCAAATTAGTCCATCTTATTTTTCACATTTTATGATTTCACAAGATAAAAACTCAATTGCTTCAACAGATGAAAGTGGAAAAATCAGAATAATAGACGTAAAAACAGCACAAATAATCAAAGATGAAATGGCTTTAAATTTAGATAAAGTTTTTCAAGTTGATTATAAAAATGGCATAATATTAACAGCGGGGCAAGACAGAAAAGTAGCAGTTTATAAAAACTTCAATTCGTACTCTTTGAGTTTTGATTTTTTACTTTACAGCTGTGCTTTAAGTCAAGATGGGACATTAGGGGCTATTGCTTATAATGAACAAAGTGATGTTTTGATTTTTGATACAAATTCCCAAGAAAAACTTTACAACTTAAAGGGTCAAAAAGCAACAACAACACAAATATTATTTAAAAATAAAAATGAAGTTTTTATTAGCAGCGATGATTCAAATATAAATTATTTTAAATTAAATTAGGAGTAAAAATTATGAATATTTCAAGTATAGTAGTTCAAACTACACCGCAATATGTTGAAGAAGTGGTACAAAATTTAAAAGAGTGTGAAGCCTGTGATTATCACTTACATGATGAAAAAGGAAGAATTATTATCACAATTGAAGGTAATGGAGTAAAAGAAGAACTAGAAAAATTAAAAGTAATTGAAGCAATTCCTCATGTAATAAGTGCTGATATGCAAATGGCTTATAGCGAAGAAGAGCTAGATGAACACATGGAAGTTTTAGGGAATGCAGAACTTGTTCCTAAAATCTTGAATGATGATAGCGTTGATGTTGAGAATATTATTTATAGAGGCGATTTAAAAAATAAAAACCTTGAAGGTTTTGCTAGAGAATTTGATAAAAAAGATTAAAAGGTCGTTAAAATGGAGTTCAATGAAAGTGAATTTTTAATAGAAACTTTAGTTCCATCAAATGAATTAATCATTTCAAGAACTGATTTAAAAGGTGTTATCACATATTCAAATGATACCTTTGCAAATATTAGTGGTTATGAGATTAATGAACTAATAGGAAAACCTCACAATATAGTAAGACATCCGGATATGCCAAAAAGAGTCTTTACCCAAATGTGGGATAAGCTAAGATATTATCAAAAGTGGGAAGGTGTAGTTAAAAATATAAGAAAAGATAAAGGTTTTTACTGGGTTTATGCTTCTGTTAGTGGTGTTTATAAAGATGGAAAATTAGTCGAATTCAAATCCCTAAGAACTCCAATTGACTATGAAACAAAACTAAAATATCAAAAACTTTATGATGAATATAGAAATCTTGATAAAGAAAATATCAGAAGAATTATTTATAAATAATTCTTCTAAATTATAAATCTAAGCAAAAAATTTATAAACCAAGACTTTTTTTAACAGCCTCATTTACACATCTCCCACCATAAACATTTAAACCATTTTTAATATGAGGATTTTCTAAAGCATCTAAACCTTTATTTGCTATTTCGAGTCCATATTTTAAAGTATTTGCACTAAGTGCTAAAGTTGAAGTTAAACTAACAGCTCCTGGAATATTAGCTACACAATAATGAATTACACCAGCAATTTCATAGGTTGGATTGTCATGATAAGTTACTTTACTAGATTCAAAACATCCACCTTGGTCTATTGAAACATCAACAATAACACTGCCTTTTTTCATAAATTCTAAATCATTTATTGAAACTAATTTAGGGGCACTCAATCCAGGAATTAAAACAGCACCTATAATGGCATCTGCTTTTTTAAGAGACTCTTTTATATTGTTTTCATTTGAAAAAAGTGTTGTAACTCTTGAAGCAAACAAATCATCAAATTTTTCTAGAGTACTCGCACTTCGTGAAAGAACAGTTACATTAGCTCCTAAACCAACTGCCATTTTACAAGCATTCATTCCAACAGTTCCACCACCAAAAATAACAACTTCACCTCTTTTAGTTCCCGTTACTCCGCCAAGTAAAACACCTCTTCCACCCATAGGTTTTTCTAAATATTTTGCTGCTTCTTGAACAGCAATTCTTCCAGCTATTTCACTCATAGGTTTTAAACATGGAAGATTTCCCTCATCATCTGTAATTGTTTCATAAGCAATTGCTATAATATTTTTTTCCATTAATTTCAAAGTCAATTGCTTATTAGCAGCAAGGTGTAAATAAGTAAATAATATTTGATTCTCTTGCATAAATTCAAATTCACTTTCAAGGGGTTCTTTAACTTTAATAATCATCTCAGATTTTTGCCAAATTTCCCTAGCATCATTTATTATTTTTGCCCCTGAATTTACATACTCTTCATTTGTAAATCCACTACCACTCCCCGCATCAAATTGAACGAAAACAGTATGGTTATTTTTTACATACTCTTTTACATCACTAGGAGTAAGTCCCACTCTATACTCATGTTTTTTAATCTCTTTTACAAGGCCTATAATCATAGAAAACCTCCAAATCTATATTTCATTTATTTGTCTTCATTATAATACTTATTAAATAAAAAGAATAAAAAAGATAGACTTCAAAAAACTAAAAAATATAAGGATATTATATGTCTGAACAAAATTTTTTAAATGA
>JALRJW010000001.1 GCA_023268955.1 Aliarcobacter sp.
AACAATTGAAACATTGAGTTTAAGAATGGATAGACACTCAGCATCTTCTTTAGAAGTAGCTAAGTTCTTAGAATCTCATCCAAAAGTAAAATCAGTAAATTACCCAGGATTAGAGTCAAGCCCATATTATGATAAAGCTCACAAATATTTCAAAGATGGAAAAGCGTCTGGTCTTTTATCATTTGAAGCAGAATCATTTGAGGCTGCAAAAGCGATTATTGATAGTGTAAAACTATTTAGCGTTGTTGTAAATATTGGTGATTCAAAATCATTAATTACACATCCTGCTTCAACTACTCACTCTCAAATGACAGCAGATGAGTTAGTAGCAGCTGGAATTAATCCATCAACAGTTAGATTAAGTATTGGTCTTGAAGATCCAGCTGATTTAATTGAAGATTTAAAATCAGTATTAGCATAAGGTTTAAATTATGCCATTAATATCAACAAAGGGAGTATATGGTCTTACAGCCATGTACGAACTAAGCAAACATGATGATGATACGCCTTTACAAATCAAAGAGATTTCAGCTAGCGCTGATATACCTCAAAACTATTTAGAGCAACTTCTAAGCAAACTTAGACGTGCTGGACTTGTAAAAAGTATTAGAGGTGCTAGAGGTGGTTATATTTTAGCTGCTCCTGCAAATGAAATTAAAGTTGTTGATATTTTAATTGTATTAGAAGATGATATTAAAGTTATTGATTCTAAGGCCAAGAATCCAGTTTTAAATATCTTCTTTGATGAAGCAAAGAAAAACACAAAAGAGTTGTTTGATATTACGTTAGAGCAATTAGATGAATATCAAGATAAATATAATGAATTTTTACACTATAGTATTTAGTGACTTTTAAAAGGAAATAAAAAATGAAATACGCAGAAAATTTAACACAATTAATTGGTAATACTCCATTAGTAAAATTACAAAAGTTTAGTGAAGAAACAGGAGCTTTAGTTTTAGGGAAATGTGAATTTATGAACCCAACTCACTCTGTAAAAGACAGAATTGGTACAAACATGATTAACACAGCTTTAGAAGAAGGAAAAATTACAACTTCTACTACAATTATTGAACCAACAAGTGGAAATACAGGTATTGCTTTAGCATCTGTTTGTGCAGCACTTGGAATTAAATTAATTCTTACAATGCCATCTTCAATGAGTATTGAAAGAAGAAGATTATTAAAAGCTTTAGGTGCTCAATTAGTTTTAACAGAACCTGAAAAAGGGATGAAAGGTGCTATTGCAAAAGCAATGGAATTAGCTGAAAGTATTGATGATTCATTTATTCCTCAACAGTTCCAAAATGGTGCAAACCCTGATATTCACAGAAGAACAACTGCTAAAGAAATTTTAGAAGCAACTGATGGAAAGATTGATATTTTAGTAGCTGGAATTGGTACAGGTGGTACTATTACAGGAACTGGTGAAGTTTTAAAACAACATAATCCAAATATTAAGATTATTGCTGTTGAGCCTGAAGCAAGTCCAATTTTAAGTGGTGGAAAACCAGGACCACATAAAATTCAAGGAATTGGAGCTGGATTTGTTCCTGATGTTTTAAATACA
>JALRJW010000203.1 GCA_023268955.1 Aliarcobacter sp.
CAGCACCGATGTTTTCTTGAATTTGCATTGAAATTTCAGGGCTGATGTAATGCTCTTTGCCGTCTTTGGGGTCTCTGAATTTAACACCGTCTTCTGTTATTTTCCTCAAATGAGCAAGCGAAAAAACCTGTTATTGTTCATGCAAGAACTGTAAAAGGAAAAGGTTATAAAATAGCTGAAGGTCAACACGAGCATTGGCACGGAGTAGGTCCTTTTAATGTTGAAGATGGAGCATTTGTAAAAAAAGAAGCTCCAAAAGCAGCAACTGCTGTATTTGCAGAAAGTTTGCTTGATTTAGCAAGAAATCATGAAAACGTAGTTGGTGTAACAGCTGCAATGCCAAGTGGAACTGGAATTGATAAATTAATGAAAGAGTTTCCAAATAGATTTTGGGACGTAGCAATTGCTGAACAACATGCAGTTACTTCAATGGCTGCTATGGCAAAAGAGGGTTTTAAACCTTTTATTACTATTTATTCAACGTTCCTTCAAAGAGGTTTTGATCAAATTATCCATGATGTTTGTTTACTTGCTATGCCTGTTGTTTTTGCAATAGATAGAGCTGGAATTGTAGGAAATGATGGTGAAACTCACCAAGGAACATTTGATATTTCATACCTAAGATTTTTACCAAATATGATTGTTTTTGCTCCAAGAGATAATGAAACTTTAGATTTAGCATTGAAATTTTCATATACATTAGATAAACCTTGTGCTTTAAGATATCCTAGAGGTGCATTTATTCATACACCATTTGAGGCTAAGCCCTTTGAATTAGGAAAAGCTCAACTTTTAAAAGAGGGTTCAAGCAATAAACTATTTATTGGTTATGGGGCTGGAGTTGGTAGAGCTTTTAAAACAGAATTATTGCATGAAGAGAATATTGCTATTTTAGATTTAAGATTTGTAAAACCACTTGATGTAGAAATGTTAAGAGAATTATCAGGTAAATATAATGATTGGTATATTTTTAGCGATTCTCAAAAACAAGGTGGAGTTGCAAGTGCAATTTTAGAGTTTTTAAATGAAGAAAAACTTTGTGTTTCTGTAACTTCATTTGAATATGAAGATAGTTTTATTTACCATGGTGATACTAAAAAAGTTGAAGAATCACTTGGTTTACTTCCTGAGCAGTTAGTTAAAAAAATCTAACTGCACTTACTTAATTTACAATAAAAAATCACTCTTCTTTATAATGTTAAAACTAAATTTATATTGTTCCAAAATAATATATCTATAAAAATTAAATTATATAAATAAGATATAAATTGTCCTATATATAAGAAAAAATTATAATATTTACATTAAAAAATCTTATAAATTAATTTTCATTTAATAAATATTATCTTAAACTTAATATTATCATTCGATAAGGAGAATAAAATGAAAATTATTACTACAATAGCACTAAGTGCAATTTGTGCAACATCAATGTTTGCTTCATTAAGTAATGAAGCTAAAAAAGCTGGTTTAAAAGCTATTCCTGAAAGTCAATATGAATTATACAAAGTAATTGATGATCCAAAAGATCCAATTACTAATAAAAAAGTTGAGCTGGGGAAAAAATTATATTTTGATCCAAGAATGTCAAAATCAGGATTAATTTCTTGTAACACTTGTCACAATTTAGCTTTGGGAGGAGCTGATGGTGTTGGTGCTGCAATTGGACATGGTTGGACAGCAAATCCTCACCATTTAAATTCACCTACAGTTTATAACTCTGTATTTTATAAATCTCAATTTTGGGATGGTAGAAGTCCTCACTTAGCTGATCAAGCTCAAGGTCCTGTTCAAGCTGGTCCTGAAATGGCAGCGCCACCAAAACTTGTAGAAGAAAGAATTAATTCAATACCTGAGTATGTAGCTGAATTTAAAAATACATATGGAAGTGATGTTAAAATTGATTTTGAAAAAATCACTTCAACAATTGCAATTTTTGAAAAGACATTAGTAACTCCATCAAAATTTGATGACTATTTAAATGGAGATGAAAATGCTTTAAATAAAGAAGAAAAAGAGGGATTACAAACTTTTATAGATAAAGGTTGTACATCTTGTCATAATGGTATTGCTTTAGGTGGAACTATGCAACCATTTGAAGTAACAGCAAAATATAAATTTGCTCATATAGGTGATTTCAAAGGTGATGAAAATGGAATGGTAAAAACTCCAACTTTAAGAAATATTACTGAAACAGCACCATATTATCATAATGGTCAAATTTGGTCATTAGCTGAAGCTGTAAAAGAAATGGGTTCTACACAATTAGGAATTAAAATTACTGATAGTGATGCAAATAAAATTGTTACATTCTTAAAAACATTAAAAGGTGAAAAACCAGCAATTGTTTATCCACAATTACCTGAGTCTACATTAAAAACTCCAAAACCTGCTTTTGATTAAAATATTGATTTAAAAGTAGTACAAAGTCAAGAGTTTTACTCTTGACTTTTTTTATGGAAAAAAATTACTAAAGTAAAATTAATAAGTAAAGAATTAGCAAATCATGAATTAGTATGATAAAACTTTGTAATCTTTTTCTAATAATTTAGAAGCAACTTCATTTGGTTTAGCTACAGTAATACCATCAAGTAAAACTGATTCATCTTTAGAAGCATTTGGTAAATATAATGGGCAAACTTTAACACTTGCTCCTTGTTTAATTAAACCTTGTAATAACATTTTTGGAGATTTATCAAGTGGTTTCATTTTTTCACTTGAGATATTTTTATCTGCTAAATCACCAGCATCTGAACATAAAACAATATTAACTTCTTTTTTTAATTTTAAAGTATTCATTGCTAAAACCATAGCCATCATTTGAGTTTGAGTCTCTTTTGCTGTTAATACTACATTTAAACCTTTTGCCATATCAGAAGCAAAAACAGAAGTTGATAAAAAAAGTGTTGAAGCTAAAGCTAAAATTGATTTTTTCATAAATAAAATCCTTATATATATTTTTATCTATATTTACATAGATTGAAGTATTATAAGAAAGTAAAACTTAAAATTATATAATTTAATATTATGATTATATTATAAGTAAATATTATAAATATGGAATTAACTTCTCAACACATAATCCCATTGCTGTGCTTTCATATCCTTTAACTTCTTTAATATAAGGCTTGCAAAAACCTTCAACCATAATAGCACCAGCTTTTCCAAAGCATTCACCACTTTTGATATATTCATTTATGTCATTTTCATCAAATTTATCAAAAATATAAGTTGTGCTTGAAATATCAATAAGCTTTAAATTTTTACTTTGATAAATCATGCAAGTAATTACTGAAGTTTCATTTCCACTTTGAAGATTTAGCATTCTTCTTGCATCTTCTTCATCTTTTGCTTTTCTTAAAAGTTCACCATTTGAAGTTACAACGCTATCAGCAACTAATAATGGATAATCATCAACTCCAAATTTTTGGAAAAGTTCATTAAATTTACCTAAAGTTGCTTCATAACAAAATGATTTAGGATTAGTTGTTTTAATTGAATCTTCATCAAAATCTCCTCCATTTTGTATAAAACTAATATCAAAATTTCTTAAAATAAGTGCCCTTGTAGGTGAGTTTGAACCAAGTCTAATCAAAATAAAACCTTTTAAATAAAATGTAAAAATATCATGTGAATTATACTTTTTTAATATATAATTGCATTTTAAACACAAGGTTAAATATGTTTGTTGCTTATAAATATCATTTCTTTTTACTTTTAGCTGTTTTGTTTTGGTCGGGTAATTTTGTTGTTGGAAGATATATATCAAATGAAATTTCTCCAATTGAATTATCATTTTACAGATGGTTTTTTGTTTTTATAGTTCTAATACCATACTATTTTTTCAATTTTGCAAAAATAAACACTTATATAAAAGAGTATTTTTTTAAACTTACATTTTTTGGATTTATTTCAGTTGCTTTATTTAACACTTTAGTTTATTTAGGATTACAAACAACTACAGCTACTAATGCACTTTTAATAAACAGTAGTACACCAATAATAATCATAATTTTATCTAGTTTGATATTGAAAAAACATTTAAATAAGATTGAAATTCTTGGAGTATTTATTTCAACTTTTGGTGTTATTTATGTAATTTTAAAAGGAAATCTTAGTGAGATTATAAATTTAAG
>JALRJW010000364.1 GCA_023268955.1 Aliarcobacter sp.
TTGATTTTCTAAAATATAAATAATCTTATCCCAATTTAATAAATCTTCATTATTTAATTTTGTTTTAAATCTATACATCCCAGATTGATGAGAAAGAAGATGTCTGACTAAGATATTTTTTTTATTATCTTGCTCAAATGACTTCCAATAGTAAGCAATAGGTTTCTCTATATCTAATAAATTTTCTGCAATCAGCTTTGAAATGCAAGCAGCATAAATACCCTTACTTAAGGAAAAGGTGTTAACAATAGTATTTTCTTTCCATGCTTCTTTGCCATCCCTTGTTCCACCGAACAAATTGATTAATGTATTGCCATTTTGAATGACGGAAAAACCAGCTCCATTCTCTTCTTTATTATCAAAGCTTTGTTGAAATATTTTTTTTATTTCTAAAAATTTTTCTTCGCAAGTTCCTTGAACTTGCATTTAGATCAACTTTCCTAGAACCTTCTCAATTAAAAATCAGACCTGATTCTATAGGAAAAGCTATTCCTGATGTTGAGTTATATGTTATTGATGAAAATGGAAATGAATGTGCTCCTAGAGTTGTTGGAGAGTTAATTCACAGAGGTGGATATATCTATAAAGGTTTCTGGAATGCACCTAAAGAAACTAATGAAAGATATAAATCAATTGATATTTTAAAAAATGTAATTGAATTAGAAGGTCAATTAAGAGATGAAGTTGTTGTAAAAACTGGAGATTATGTGTACAAAGATGAAGAGGGATATTTCTATTTCGTTTCAAGACATGATGATATGATCAAAACAAGAGGATTTAGAGTAAATCCTTATGAAATTGAATCAGTTGTAGAACAAAATATTCCAGAGATTGAAAGATGTGCTGTTTTCTCTATTCCTAATGAAGATATTGAAGAAGAGATAGTTTTAGTTTATAGCGCTAAATCTCAGATTACAACAAATGAAATTTTATTTGAATTGAAAAAACACTTAGCATCTTACATGATTCCTGAAAAAATCATATTTAAAAAATCTATGCCTTTAGTGCCATCGGATAAAAATAAAATAAACAAAGAAGAACTAAAAAAAGAGCTTTTAACAAAGTAAAAGATAGTGTAAAATAAATTTCAATTAGAGGTTCTTAACTTCTAATTGAAACTCTAAAAGTTTGAAATCATTACAAATTAACAATATTATTTTTCCCTATGTTTTTTGCATATAATAATGCATTATCTGCTTTTGTAAGCATTTTTTGGGAATCTTTTACACTTGAATAAAAACAAACTCCCATACTCACAGTAACTTTTATATTTCCTTTATTAGTAAAAATATCATGGGAACTGATATTTTCTTTTAAATCACTCAAGCCTTTTATTAAATCTTTTTCATTTAAAAAAGAGAATAATGCAAACTTTTTCCCACTATATCTATAGGCTGTAGCATTTAAAACTCCACTATATCTTTTAATTTTATCAGCCAAATGAACTAATACCATATCCCCTATTCCATGACCATAGTTATCATTTATTCTTTTTAAATTATCTGCATCAATAAAAATACAAGATAAAAATGAAGAGTTACTTTGATTAGTAAATATCTTCAAATCTTCATTCATCTTTTTACGATTATTTAACTTTGTTAGTTCATCTGTGTTTAGGTTAAATTTTAGTTGCTCTCGCTCTTTTAATAATTCAGCAATTAGTAAATCTTTGTAATCAGTATTTAGTTTTACATTTTTTTGCTCAATTATTTCATCAATATAGAAAATAAACTCCATTGTTTTTTGATTATATTCAATATTTTTAATGCTAACAATAAGTTTTGGATTATCTTTTGCAAGTCCATTTGAGAGTTCAATTTTTTCAATTATTTTTAATTTGTAATTTAAAACATCATTTTTATCAAAAAATGGTTCTATTAACTCTTTTTGCCAATATTTTGTGGATTTTTTTACAATTAAATTAGTTTTTTTCAAGAGTATTTCATCAAATAAATCTTTTGAAATTGATAACTTATACAAAACTAACCTTTTTATTAAAATTATAGCTAAAAATATATTTTTAATTTTTAAAAGAAAAATATAATAAGTTTTACTTATGAAATTATCATAAGATATTTAAATATTTATGCTATAATATTAGCCAATAAATTTAAAGGATTTTATTTTATGATATTAAGAGAAAAATATTCCCCAACTTGCTTTTTAGCTGCCCTTGGATCTGGTGGTCTTTCAGTTTCATTTTTTATGTATTTAATGTTTTTGGTTCCTCATCCAAAAACTCCCTTAGCTACTTTTGATTATATTATGCCTGCACTTTTAAAAGGTGATTGGTTATCATTTGTAGTTGCTTTTTCACTTGTTTTTATTATTGCATTTGCATTTTTTCACTTTAAACTTTTGATTTTTAATACAAAACAGTATTTACTTTTCAAAAAAAGCGAAAAATTTAAAAACTTGATTGGTACAAATAA
>JALRJW010000251.1 GCA_023268955.1 Aliarcobacter sp.
TTTGTTGAGAATGATAACATAGCAACTCTTGGCTCTAATCCAACAACGCTAGCTGCAGTTGCCGCAGTTGCACAAGCAATATCTGCTAATTGGGCTGCATTAGGCTCAGGAATTACTGCACAGTCTGCAAATAAAATTAAACCATTATCACCAAAGTTTCCATCAGCAGTTTCCATTACAAATGTAGAAGAAACAGTATTAATTCCAGGAGCTGTTTTAATAACTTGAATAGCAGCTTTTAAAACATCAGCAGTTGGTGAGTTTGAACCAGCAACTAATCCATCAGCATCACCAAGTCTTACCATCATACAACCAAAAAATCTTGGTTCTGTAGTCATGATTTCAGTAGCTTCTTCTCTTGTTAAACCTTTTGCTTTTCTAAGTTCAACTAATTCATCAATATATTTATCAATGTTGAAGAATTTTTTAGGGTCTACAATTTTAGCACCTTCAATATTTGCACCGCATGCAGCAGCATCTGCTTGAATTTTTTCTTCATTACCAATTAAGATAACGTTTGCTGTTTTTTCTGCAATAACAATTTGAGCAGCTTTTAATACTCTTTCATCTTCAGTTTCAGGTAAAACAATGTTTCTTATATGTTTTCTTGCTTTATCTTTAATGTTTTCAATTAAACCCATATGCATGTTCCTTTTTGTTTTGACTTTAAAGTAAAGATTATATGGAAGAAGCGTAGCATTTAAATAGCATTTGTCTTCCAAAATCTTGTGTAAAATATATTTTATAGAATATTGCAAAAAAAGTACATTTTTTCAAATGAAAAAACAGTAAAAGGAAAAAATGTGAAGATTTGTAATAAAAACTGACTAAATTACTCTTATTTAAGAATCAAAAAAAAATCAAAAATGTACAATTATTGTACGTATTAAACTATTTTAGTCTAACTTTTTTATTGTTTTTTAGTTTTAAAAACATCATGGCTGTCATAAGGGCATCATTATAGGCATCATGTTTACCCATAAATGGAATGTTTAAATCTTCCATAATTGAATTGAATCGCAAATCTATATGTCCTTGTGGAATAAGTTCAATTTTGTAGTCATGGTAAATAGCGCTAACTTCGTAAGTTTTGTTTGGTAAAGTAATTCCAAGTTTTGGTTTTATGTACTTATTAATCATAGCAACATCAAATTCCAAAAAATATCCAACAAGTTTTCTATTTCCAATAAACTCTAAAAAATCTTCAATTACATCATTTATATCTTCGCCATTTTCTAAATCACACTCTCTAATGTGATGAATTTTTATTGAATTAGCATGAAGTTTACTTTTAGGCTTAATAAATTTTACAAATTTTTTTGAAGAAACAATTGTATTGTTTTTAATTAAAACAGCACCAATAGATACTATATCATCATTTTTTGTGTCTAAACCTGTTGTTTCACAATCAAAACAGATATATTCATCTTCATCATTTTTATCAAATAAATAAAGATATTTTTCATCTTTTAGATTTTTTTTATTAAGGTAATTAGCAACTATTTTAAACATAATTCAACTTAAATCTATAATCTAGTTTTTTCTTCATTTTTGTAATTATTTTAAAGGCATCTTTTAATAAATCTTTTTGCATAGTATTTAGGTTGTTTGGATTTATAAAATTATCGATTTGTTCATTAGCATTGAGTTTTTCAATATTTGATTTTAGTCTTAGATTATTTAGATAGTTAAAGGCAACTATTAATTCTTGAGCTAATTCATCATTAAAAACTTTCAGCTCTTGAAGTTTTTTAATTCTTTTTACCGTTGAAGTATTGTAAATATGGTGTTTTAATGCCCAAGTTCTTACCCCATGAACTATGATAAAAATACCACCTCTTTTTATATCAATTTCATTTTTATGTTTTTTATCATTTGAATTAAATACAAAACCATCAAAAAATCCTAAA
>JALRJW010000367.1 GCA_023268955.1 Aliarcobacter sp.
AATCATCATGACAAACCACTGTATAAACTTCTCTATTTAGTTTTTCACCCATATGTTCAATGAATCTAGTTTTTCCGCATCCTGTAGGACCTTTTATAAGAATAGGTAAATTCATAGAAGCTGCAGCTTCAAAAAGTTCAACTTCATTTGTTTGGGATAAATAGTATGTATTTGACATTATTAATTTCCTTTTTTATTTTGTTAAATTTATATATACTTCAGGCATAATTTTTGGTAGTTTTTTGCTGTCTCTTACAACAGCATAGCCATTTTTACCAAATAAATATGAGAGATAATCTTTTGCTTCAATATCAATTGTTATGCAAAAAGGAGTAATACCTTTTTGTTTTACTTCTTCAATAGCTTTTTTTGTATCTTCAATGCCATATCTTCCATCATATCTATCTATATCATTTGGTTTTCCATCACTAATAATTAATAAAAGTTTGTTTTGATTTTGTTGCTTATTTAAAATCTTAGTTGATTCCCTAATTGCAGCACCTAGCCTTGTATAATAACCAGGTTTTATGGCTTCAATTCTTCCTCTAATTAAATTTGAATATTTCTCTTTAAAGTTTTTAATAATATGAAATTTAACATTTGTGTTTTTATTTGATGAGAAAGCATATATTGCGAACTTATCTTCAAGTTTTTCTAAAGCCTGTGAAAAAACCATAAGTCCATCTTTTATCATATCAATTACTCGTATCTCTTGTGTAATTCCAGCTTCTGTTGACAATGAAATATCAGCTAAAATAAGAGTTGCCATATCCCTAGTTTTTTTTTCAAAGTTTTCATAAAACTTTTGATGATGCAAAGATTTATTTTTATGCCCTTTATAATCAATCCATGTATCAATGCAAATCTCATCTCCATAGGGTAAGCGATTGCTTTTAAATCTATTGATTTCTAATAAATCAAGTTCTGATTGTATCTTTTTAACGGTTTTTTCTAATCTTTTAGGTAAAGCTATCTCTTCAACATTTATAGAGACAATTGGTCTAATTCGAACATAGTTTTTTAGGAAACTTTTTTTTGTGTAATCCCATTCATCAATAAAATGTCCACGTCCAATAGGATACTCTTCATTCATATTAGCTTTGATATCCAAATCCATTTTTAATCTTGCATTTAGATTAGCTTTTTTTTGACCTAAAGTAATTTCATCTAAATCTTGGGCATTATATAAAGCATCTTCATCAAAACTGTCATCTTCTGCTCTATCGACATTTACTTGTTCTAAAATACTCATCATACCTTCGGGTATAAAAGCCATAAAACCATCAGTCTTTTTTTTATCATCAATTTGTTTAGCTTTTTTCTTCATTTTTAAAGAATCAGTTTTTTCAACTTTTCTTTGTGATTGATTTTCTTCTTCATCTTGAGAATTATTCATACTTGAATTTTTATTTAAAGAGGGATATATCCACATAATAAATGGATAATTATCATTAAGTTCTGTACTCTTTTTATCAATATATGAAAGTTCTGGTATTTTTGAGACAAGATACTTTTTTGCTTCATTATAAAATGTTTTAAATCCAGTATATTTATCGCAAAGATACCATGCTATTTTTTGATTTTCATCAATTATATTCCAATGATTAATATTAGTATGTGCACACATTGCAACAAGCCAAAAATAAGCCATTTTATTTTGTTCTATAGTTGGTAGAAAATCGATTTTTGGTGGTAGATAAATTGCATCTTCATCCTGCCAAGTTAAAAAAAATGATTTACCATAGCCAGATATTTTTTGTAAAAATGTTCTTGATTTTTTTATATCTCTTTTATCAGTTATTTTTAACTCTTTTCCTTTATCACCCCCTAAAAGGTGATAAAAGATTTTTAATTGTTTGGAAAGAGTTTGGAATTCAACTTGGGCTTCTTTATTTGAAATTGTGGTTTTTTTACGTAAAAACCTATCCCAAGCTTTTCCTGCATCTTCTTCCCATTCAAGCATTTTAAGCCTTTGCAGTTTTTGTTTTCACAAAAAAACTA
>JALRJW010000015.1 GCA_023268955.1 Aliarcobacter sp.
CTAACATAAAAGGCCTTTTATTTTTTGTGGGATTATATCATTAAACAGATGTTATTTATCTTTTAAATTATTGATATAATAATAAATAGCTTCAATCTCTTCATCAACTAAAAAATATGTTGGCATAATATCTGCATTATAGATTAATTTTTGACAAACTTCATCGTTTTTAAAAGTTTTTTTTGTGTTATCTTTACCATTAACTTTTTTATAAAATTGTTTGTAATCAATATTTTTAATACTTGGCGCACTTAATTTGCATTTATATTTTTTATCTCGATAGACATGGTCAAAAGATATGATTGTTTTACCATTAGCATTATCCCCATGACACTTTACACAACCTATTCCTCTGGGATTGTTGTAAAGCATTTTTCCATACTCAAATTTAGTAATAAAAGAGTTGTCTTCTAAATTAGTATTACAAAAACAGAGAGTAAAGAAAAGAGATGAAAAAAGTAAATTTTTTATCAAAAATTTCAATCAAATTTCCTATCTAATTTATTTTGAAAAAACCAGTAAAAAGAAAAAATTAATCCTGGAGTTTTTGGTTTATTTTCGTCAAAAACAAACTTCTTTGCTTCATGTAAAGGTAAATAATAAAGTTCTATCTCTTCAGATTCTAAACCACCACCTTCATGTATTTTCATATCATCATTTATTTCAGCATAAAACACTGTTTGAAGTCCACCTGAAAAACCAACAGCTGTATAAAAAGAAGTAATTCTTTCAATATGAGTTGGTTCAACTTTAAAACCACACTCTTCATCTATCTCTTCAGAAGTAATTGTAAACTCATCTAAATCTTTATCTTTTAATCCCGCACACAATTCATAAGTTATACCATCTGATTTTTGATCTGTAGCAAAATAAACAGCTGGTCTAAATTGTTTAACCAATAAAAAAGCATTTTTTGTAGTGTGATATAACAATACAGCAACACTATCATGGCTTTTTACAGCCTCCCATGTTCTTTTTCTTCCACTTTGTTCAAAGGTAAAAGACATAGGATGAATATATTTTGGATTTTCTAGTTTATGTACTTCAAAATTTTTAATATTAGACATGTATTTACTTTTATTTGAAGTTATCAAACACTAAGGGTGATTTTAATTCTAAGCTTCTTAAGTGCTTCATAACAGCTTGTAAATCATCAATATTTTTTCCAGTTACTCTTATTTCATCACCTTGGTTAACCGCAGTAACTTTTAATTTCAGTTTTTTAATTTCTGCTTGAATTGTTTTTGCTTCGTCTTTTTCAATTGAGTCAATAATTCTATAAACATATTTTCTATTTCCACCACTTGAATCCTCTTTTTTTGTCTCTTCAAGTGAGTTAATAGAAATATTTCTTTTATTCATTTTAGATATTAAAATATCATACATAGCATCGATCTTATTATCACTACCACTTGTTAAAGTTAATGATTTAGCACCTTGATTAAAGTCGATTTCTTTAGTAACTCCTTTAAAGTCATATCTATTATCTATCTCTTTTTGAGCTTGTATAACTGCGTTTTTCATTTCTTGCATATCCAGTTTTGCCGAAATATCAAATTGATGTTCTTTTGCTTTTGCCATTAATCTTCCTTTTTTAAACTTACTATAAATTTTGCACCAGAAACTTCAACACCATTAATTATTGAAGTACTGTTTTGAACTTTTATTTCTCCACCAACTTTTTCAACTATTGATTTACTCATATAAAGTCCCAAACCTGTTCCTTTATCAGCCTCTTTAGTTGTGTAGTATGGTTCAAAAATATTTTTTATTATATTATCAGGTATCCCACCTGCAAAATCTTCAATAACAATATCTAAATATTTATTATTATCTTCTAATGAAATATTTATGAAATGATGTTTTATTTTCTTTTCTAATATCTCATCTCTTGCATTATTTAATATGTTTATTAATACTTGGATAATTTCATTTTTAAATCCATTTGTGTATATATTACTAAAACTATTGATTTTATCGTAATGGATTTCTATACCTTGAGATTTATATATTGATTCAATTAAATCTATAGTAATTAAAACGGCATCACTAACTAAATATTTCTCTTTACTTGACTTTTTGAAGAAGTTTCTAAAATCTTCAGTTGTTTTTTGCATTAACTCAATCTGTTTTTGAATTTTTTGATTATCTTCATCTAAATCATCAAGTGAATATTGTCCTAATCCTTTATATAAACTTTGATTAGAACTAATTAATGATATAGCATTTAAAGGCTGTTTCCATTGATGAATAATCATAGATAACATTTCACCCATTGAAGCCATTTTACTATTTTGAACCAACAACAATTCATTTTGTCTTGATTTATCAACTTCTTCGTTGATTTTAATTTGAAGATTAGCATTTATAGTTCTTAATTCTTCGGTTTTTTCATCAACAATTTTTTGAAGATTTTCATTTAAATCTTGCTGTGAAATTACTAAATCTTGAATTTTATTTGCCATGTCATTGAAAGATTTTTCTAGTTCACCGATTTCATCTTTTGAAGTAATCATAGTTCTAAATGAGAAATCATTTTGGCTATATTTTTTAGTAGCAATTAATAAATTTTGGATTTTAGATGAAATGTAATTTGATAACCAAATAGCAATTAAAATCATAATAACAATCAAAATTGTAGTTACAACACTTAATTCACTAACAATTTTTTGTATATAAATACCAACTTGATTTTTATTTTCATCAATTAAATCATTAATAAATTCATTTTGATTTTCTAAAATTTTCTTAATATTGTTTCTTGTTTGATTAGCAGCTGCATGAAATTCATCAACATTAGCCCCAATAGTAACAAAACCAAATCCTCTTTTTGAATCTTCATATTGACCTGTATAATAAGGAATAGTTGCAGCTGTAGTAAGTTTCCATACACCACTCCAAAAAATTACAAATGATCCAAATCCACCGTTTTGTGTAACTTGCATCCATCCATCACATTGTGGAGCAAAATTTAAATATCTACAATCAAGACCAATATTTCCTAACTCTTTTAGTTGTCTAATATTAGGTTTCTTTTTTAATGATTGTTCTTCGTATATTGGATAATCTTTTAAAAATTCATTGATTTCTAAATTTGATTCATAAAACTTATCAGCAACATCTTTACTAAGCCAAGGCATAGCTCTTTTACCTGTATTTTTATCATAACCAGAAATAAAATAATCCCTAACATGAGAGATGTTTTTACCCTCATAGTCCCACATAAAAGCATAATTTCCTTCACTAGCATCTGTAATATTTGCATTAGGATTTTTTGAAACAGGTGTTACTGTATCTGTAAATTGCATAATATGTTCATGGTCTAAAGCCAATGAAACATATCCAATTTTTTTACTATTTTTATACACAGGCTTAATGAATCTAACTATACCTTCAAACTTTTTACCAACAGGATTTTCTTTTCCAGCGTATGCGTGATTTTCTGGATTAAATTCAATTCCAGCTTTATTTGCTTTTTCTTTAGTAAATACTCCAATAATTTTCGTTGGAACATATTCTCCAATAACTTCTGATACATAAATATCATCTTTTGAAAGTTTTTGAATCTCTTCAAAATAAGTCTCAGCAGTTAAATAAGTATTCTTTTGATTTGAAACATTTTTAAGATTTTTATCTATAGATGAAACTTTATATTTTTCATTTCCGTTTAGATCAAAAAATGATATCTCTTTATAAATTGGAATACTCTTTTTTTCAGCAATCAAATCAGTTGATGTAGTAAATGCCAATACTGTTAAGTTTACATTGAATGAGCCTTATGCTCCTTTTTTATCGAACTTAGCGTATCCAACAGGTTTAATTGTATCACCAGCAGGTGTTAAAAAACACGGAAAAGATTTTGGAAGAAATCCTTCTGGTACTGGTCCATTTAAATTTAATGAATGGAAATCAAATGAAAGAGTTGTTGTAGACAAAAACTCTGGTTATTGGGATGGAAAAGCTGGAACAGATGCAGTTGTTTTTAGACCTATAACTGATGCTAACACTAGAGTCGCTGAAATGCTTTCAGGTGGAATTGACATGATGGTTGAAGTTCCTCCTACATCATTAAGTAAATTTAGTGGAAGTAAGTTTAGTGTAGTTGAGCAAGCAGGACCTCACGTTTGGTTCTTGATCTTAAATGCAAAAGAGGGTCCTTTTGCTAATAAGAAAGTAAGACAAGCTGCTAACTATGCAATTAACAAACAAGCAATAGTAAATGACGTGTTAGAAGGTACAGCTGCGATAGCTGCTGGACCAACACCTCCTGCATTTGCTTGGGCGTATAACAATAGTTTACAACCATATC
>JALRJW010000021.1 GCA_023268955.1 Aliarcobacter sp.
TATAGGCGAATAGTTCTATCCCTTCCTCAAGGGCTCCCATTTGCTCTATGGACTCACTATTCTTTAGTCCTGTAGAAGTTTTGGAGATTACCGCAAGAGAGTCTTTTGAAACCGCGAAAAGGCCATTTATAATCTTGAATGAACTGTAGCCATCCGTATGGTTCCTGAGGGGATTCCCCCTGAAAATGAACCTAATTCTATTTGTAAGCAAATATGTAAGTTCAAGCAAAAACTCCGCACTACTTTTTACTCCATTGCCCGAAATCAGTGAACTCACCATATCTTTTACAGATAAAAGATCTCTTTTTTTGGTACTTACAATTATATTTTCTCCAACAAAAAGTCTAATTGAAACCATATCTTCAGGATTTGAGTTAGCATTTAAGTTCACACCCCTTAAAGCCATAAGCAAATTATCATCAAGTTTAGTGATTCTTGGCCTAGTTTGCTCACTTAAAAGTGCATCAATAACTATTTCATCTAATTCCAAAGAGTTTAAATACTCAAATGTAGACTCCATATCATAATCAAAATGTAACCACACTAATTCATTTTGCACAAGCAATTTTTTTGCTTCATTAAACTCTACACTTTTTGCTCCACCATTTCTATCTAAATGTAAAGCATGTACCATTGATTTTTTTTCCATTTTATTCGCTTATATCTATTTTATATTATGCTAAAAACTATCTCTTTTTTTAGCTTTTGTTCTTTTATCTCTTCAATTTTTAAACTTGAAACTTCCATATTTAAAAACTCATCAAAACTCTTTATTTGGTTTTTTGCCATCTCATTTAAAATAATTCCTCTATATGCCTTTGCCCAGTGACTTACAACTTTTCCATCTTTAATAAATTTCATTGTCATATATGGTTTATCTATTTTGTAGAATTTTTCATAAAATCCAGCTCTTAAATCTATAATATCTTCATCTTTTAAATATTCATCAAGTGCTTTACTAAAATTCTCTTTGTAAAAATTTTCTATTTTAAATCCATTTACATTTTCACCCTGTTTTAGTTTATAGTCAGGTAAACCAGTGTCACCACAAAGCATTGGTCCAAAGAGATTTGAGAATATCATAACATTTTCATCAATGTATTCTTTTTCATTTTCTTTTAACTCTTCATATTTTAAATAATCAAAGGCAACTCCATCATATCTTTGAATTACTTTTTTAGTGCCTCTTTTAAAAATATCATTTTTGTAATACTTTATAACTTCCTCTTTTTTAGTACCAAAAAGTTTTTCCAACTGCTTTTTTGAAGCAGTCTTTAAAAAATCATTGTATAAATTTATAACTTCTAATCTTTTTTCAAAAAGTTCTGGAAATATAAAAGAGTTTTTATTAAAAACATCACCATTCCCGTCACTAAATTTTGCTTCACTTGGTGAAAATAAAATCTTCAAATCTAATCCTTTAAAAAATTGTTATAAAAAAGTTCCATCAACATAAAACCATTTAGCATCTTCTTTCAAAAATCTGCTTTTTTCTGTAAATGATATATCTTGATTGTCTTGAAAAATAGTAGCTCTAAAAGTTACATATGCTTCAGTGTTTCCATCTATGAATTCAACTATTTCTAAACCTTGAAAATCACTATATTTACTAAACTCTTCAATAGAATCTTTCCATGCTTTTATATCAGTTGTAAAATCACTATTATTTTTATGTGTTGTTTGAATTATATAGTCACTATTGCCTACTTTATAAGCACTATATCTTGATTTCATTAATTCTAATGCAGTTTTTGGCAGTTGTCCATCATGAAAAATTTTGCAACATTTTTTAAACTTTTTAAGAGAACCGCAAGGACAAGGAGAATTTGGTGGAAACTTAACTATGATAAAACCTTTTTTTATAAGATTTTATCATATTTGTAATTACATTTTGGTCTCTTTAATTTTCTTAATCAAAGCATCACCAAAACCTTTGATTTTTGATAAATCTTCAACTGATTTAATTTCATTAGTTTTTCTATGCTCAATTATAGCTTCTGCCTTTTTAGCACCAATTCCTTTTATATTCATCAACTGTTCTTTTGTAGCTGTTTGAAAATCAACTTGAGCAAATAATGCACCTGCAATAAACATTAATAAAAATGCAATTTTTTTCATAATCATTCCTTTTAGATAATTTAATTTATTATTACAAATTATGGAACTCTTGTCAATAGTTTAAATAAAGAAAGATAATGTATAATACAAACCATTTAAAAACAAGGAGCTACTTTGCTAAATCAAATTCCAGTAGAATTAATTTCAAACTTTTTATCATTTGCAATCCTAATTTTCTTAGGAACAAAATATCTAAAATATAAAAAGAACATTGATTTAACAAAAGAACTTAATGAAAAAACTCAAGCTAAAAAAATTAGCGAAGAAGATTTAGAAGTAATCAGACAAAATGAAAGAAGATTCAAAGAACAAATGATTAGTGATGAGACAAATGCTAAATTTGTTATTCCAATTTTTATTTTAATTGGTGGTATTTTATTTGTATCTTATGATTTTGCGCAAGCTATGATTCACTTAAATGTAATCATTGTTGCTTTAATTTACTTCCAAGTAGTAAAAATTCATAGTAAAAACCTTCATAGTTTCTTTAATGAATTAAGAAAAGCGAATGTAAAAGACTCTATTTAGTCTTTTACAACTCTTTTGATTTTATAACCATCAGTTTTTCACTGCTCATTTCATTCATAGTATCAATAATTCCTCCAACACCTAGTCCTGAAAGTTTATTTCCACCAAATGGCATCCAATCGACTCTAAATGCTGTATGATCATTTACCATAACTGTTTTTGCATTTATTCTTTTTACTACTCTTAAAGCATTATCAATATTTCTAGTAAAAATTGAAGCTTGAAATGAAAAATCCAAAGCATTTGCTCTATCTATTGCTTCGCATAAAGTTTTGTAAGAGTATAAGCATATAACTGGCCCAAAAATCTCATGGGTTGAAACTTTTGATAAATCACTTGGGTTTAAAATAATAGTTGGTTCATAACAAGTATCACCTATTTTTTTACCACCTAACAAAATCTTTCCACCTTGATTTTGAGCATCTACAACCCATTCATGAACTCTTGAAACTTCATTAACATTAATTAAAGGACCAATATCTGTATCTTTATTTAGTTGATTTCCAACTTTTAAATTAATACTTGCTCTTACTAAAGCGATTGATAATTCATCAATAATATCTTCATGCACATAAATCTTTTGAACAGAAACACAAACTTGTCCTGCGTGATAAAATCCACCTTTTACAAGTGCAGGTATCATCTCATCAAAATTTGCATCTTTCTCAACAATAACAGGAGCTACTCCACCATGTTCTAACGCAACACGAGTTCCTGGAGCAACTGAATTTTTAATATGCCAACCAACTTTTGCTGAACCAATAAAAGTCAAATAAGAAATCTTTGATGATTTTATTAGGATTTGAGCATCTTCTTGACTGCAAACTACAACTTGTGCCCAGTTTTTAGGCAATCCACATTTATGAAGTATTTCAACTAATTTAATAGCACTAAGTGGTGTTGAACTTGCTGGTTTTATAATTACAGGACAACCAGCTGCAACTGCTGTTACAACTTGATGAACTGCTAAATTAAAAGGATGATTAAAAGCGGAAATCGCTGCAACAACACCAATGGGCTCTTTAAAAGTGTAGGCCATTCTATTTTCACTGCTAACTGTGTGACCCATAGCAATCTCTTTTCCTTCAAAATTGCCTAGGGCATTTATAGCTAATTCAATTCCATTGATAGCTCTTTGAACTTCAACTTTTGAGTCAACATAAGGTTTTCCACCTTCACTACAACATAAAATTGTAATATTTTCTAGATTTTCTTCTATATATTTTGCAGTTTTCTTTAAAATCTCTATTCTTTGAACTTTTGATAATCTTTTATCATAATTATTAAATTCACTGTATGCTTCATCAATTTTTTCTTTGATTTCATCCATAGTATTCAATTTTATGGTCTTTATTAATGAATTATCATAGGGAGATGTTACTTTTAATTCTTTCATATTTATTCCTAATTATGGGAAGTTTCAATATTATAGCTTATATTAAATTTATAAAATTATAGAAGGAATACTTTGAATAAAAAAACATTAATATTTGACCTAGATGGAACACTTATAGACTCTTTAGAAGATATAGCATTATGTATGAATGAAGTTTTAAAATCATTAAATCTTAAAACTCACAAAATTGAAGATTACAAATATTTTGTAGGAGGAGGTGTTGATATTTTAGTTCAAAACTGCCTTGATGAAAATATTGATAAAGAGTTAAAACAAAAGGTAACAAGTGAATTTAAAAGGGTTTATGACCAAGAACTTCATAACAACACAAAGCCATATGAAGGAATTTATGAACTGCTTGATGAGTTAAATGGGAAATATAATTTAGCGATTCTATCAAATAAACCCCATGAGTTTACCCTTGCTTATGCAAATAAATTTTTCAGCAAATACAACTTTTTAGAAGTTCATGGACAAAAAAAAGATGTGCCTAAAAAACCTGATGCAACAGCTGCTTCAAACATTGCAAAAAATATAGGGGTAAAAAATGAAGATTGTTTTTTCATAGGAGATACCCTTGTAGATATGCAAACAGCTAAAAATGCAAATATGATAGGAATTGGAGTTTTGTGGGGTTTTAGAGATGAAAAAGAGCTACTAGATAATGGAGCTTTACATTTGGTAACATATCCAAGTGAAATTGTAAAGATTTTAAATAATTATAACTAGAGTTTATAATTACATGTTAATATAAATTTTAGTTTAATTATAATTAAGCAAAACTTTGGAGGAAAACATTATGAAAATAAAATTATTAATGGCATCTGCTATTTTAGGTGCTGGATTATTAGGTGCACAAGCTAATGAATTTAAAACTTACAAAGATATAACAAAAGTTTTAAAAGCTGAAAACAAAAAAGCTGGTAACTTTGCAACTGCTGATGAAGTAAAAGCTGCTTTAGATGCGAAAGATTGGATTGTAGCTGATGTTAGAACAATCGAAGAGTGGAATGCAGCTCATTTAAAAGGTTCAGTTAGAGTTGGAAGACAAGCTCCTGAAGAATTTTTAGAATCAAATGTTTTAGATTTAGATGGTAATTTTGTAAAACAAAATATGATCGTAGTTTGTAATAGTGCTTCAAGAGCATCTATTGAAGCTGAAACATTCAGAAAAATGGGATTTAAAACTGTAAAAATTTATGATATTTATTCATGGATTGATGAGTGTAATCCTGTTCAAACTGGATACTCTAAAAAAAGTGATAAAAGTGGTACTAAAAATAAATTTGGTGCATTTTACGCAGAACACTGCTACAAAAAATAATTACTTTTAAAATAGCAAATCTTTTGATTTGCTATTAAACTTCAAGCTCAAAAAACTCTTCTTCTACTTTTTGATATTTTGCTACGGAACAAGTGATTTTGTATGCATTTTCATAATCTTTAAACTCTTGTAAAAATAGACTTTTTAATTTTTCAACATCTGCAGTTCTAAAAATAAAATATCCTAAAATTTCATCTTTTCTAGTTCCAGCTTTTTCAATTCCAAAACTATCAAATTTCCAATGAATCCCTTTAGAAAAAAAGAATACTTCTTTGATTCTATCTTCTAATTCAGCTCTAGCATTGCCGTCCCAAGCTTTTAAATGAACATAAAAAGCTACGTTTGTATTAAATTCTGATTGTTCTAATTTTTCTGTAAATTCGTTGTTTTCCATTATAAAATTCCTAAAATTTTTTTGAATTATATAAAAGTTTTATAAAATAAAGCTTGACTAAAAAAATTAACATTAAAATTAATATTCACTATTAATCTTCAAAAAAGACCTCTTTTTTTACAATTTGGGCCATTTTTCTATATTCAATTTTTCTTTTTGAGCTCTCTTTTTGTAACCATTTTTTTAAATAATCAGCACCATTGTACATACTTGATTGTTTTTCTACATCAAAAATTCTATAGGTTTTATCATTTCCCACATGACTTTGATATGCCCAGTTTCCATAGTTTGAAGCAGGATTATAATCAACTAAATAGCTTTCAAAAAAAGCTGCACCAACTCTCCAATCTAGTCCAAGATTTTTTACAAAATAACTAGCTACTATTTGTCTGTTTCTATTACTTAACCAACCTGTAGTTTTTAGTTCATTAATACTAGCATCAATTAAATCTACACCTGTATTTGCATCAAAAAAATCTTCTAATGACTTTTTATCTTTTCTAAATTTATATTTTATGCCTTTTAATCCTGTTTTTAAAAAGAGTTTATTTCCACTTTGTTTTAAAACTAAATAGAAAAAATCTCTCCATAAAAGCTCAAAATAAATCCAATATGATGAATCACTTTCATGGGTTTTAGCTTCTTGTTTTTTAATCTCATGGTATATTTTTCTAGGACTTATGCAACCAATTGCTAAAAAAGGTGAAAATTTTGTTGAGTTTTCAAAACCACTCATTTCATTTCTTGTACTTTTATATTCATGAATTTTTGGAAGATAAGTTTGCAAGTGATTTAAAGCTTCATCTTCTCCACCTTTAAAAGTGATAGCATATTTATTTAAGATGTTTATTTTTGGAATCTTAAAATCTATACTTTCAAAATAAACACTTTTTTTCTTTGAAATACTAGGTAGGCACTCTTTTATCTCCAAAAGTTCTGCTTTTTTCCTAAATCCTGTAAAACTATTTTGAAAATTAAAAGGAAATGGTTCAATTAGGGTTTGATTAAAATATGATTTGTGTTTATATTTTTTTAGTTTATTTTCAAATTCAAGTTCTTGTGTTCCAACTTCTTGGTCAAAAGATAGTTCTATTTCATATGATTTTGATAACTTTTCTAAAGCTTTTTCTATATTATCAGTTATTGATAAATTAATTTCATAGTTTAAAAGATTTTTTTGAAGATTTAGAAGTGATTCTTTTATAAATTTTTCCCTAAAAACTTCACACTTTTTAAAACCAAATTCATAGCCATCTAAAAGCTCTAAGCTATATAAACCCAATACAAAATCATGCTTGGTGCAGGCATGATATAAACTATAATTATCGTGAATTCTAAGATTA
>JALRJW010000104.1 GCA_023268955.1 Aliarcobacter sp.
TTCTAAAATAGCAGCTCTTGCTTGTTTCATTAAAGTTAAATAGTAGTGTAAGTTATGAATTGAAGCAAGTCTATAATATGTGATTTCACCTGCTCTAAATAAATGATTTACATAAGCTCTAGTAAAATTTTGACAAGTATAACAATCGCATTCAGGGTCAATTGGATTTGGGTCTTCTTTGTATTTTGCATTTTTAATGTGCATTTTCCCAAATGATGTAAATAATCCACCATTTCTAGCATTTCTAGTAGGCATTACACAGTCAAACATATCAACACCTCTTTCGATGTTCTCAATTAAATCTTCAGGTGTTCCAACTCCCATAAGGTATCTTGGTTTATTAGTAGGCATAAACTGCGTTGTCCACTCAACTGTATCATACATATCTTGATTTGGTTCACCAACACTTAATCCACCGATAGCAAAACCATCATAATCTTCTAAGGCACAAAGTTGTTTAGCAGAAATTTCTCTAAATTTTTTACTTGTTCCACCTTGAATAATTGCAAAAATGTTTTGGTTTGTACCAATTCCTTTTGCTTTTTGTTCTTTGTGATATTCTATTGCTTCAACTGCCCATTTTGTTGTTCTTTCAATAGATTTTAAAATTCTTTCATCACTGTTTGGTAAGGCAACTAAATCATCTAAAATCATCATAATATCACTACCTAAATCATATTGTGTATCAAGTACACTTTGAGGTGTGAAATAGTGTTTGCTTCCATCAATGTGAGACTTGAACATAATTCCATTTTCATCTGGTTTTGAATTTTCACCTAAAGAGAAAGCTTGAAATCCTCCTGAGTCTGTTAAAAAAGAGTTTGGAAACTTTGAAAAACCATGTAGTCCTCCAAACTTTTTAACTAATTTACTACCAGGTCTTAAGTATAAATGGTAAGTATTTCCTAAAATAATTTTAGCCCCTAAACTTAACATATCATTTGCATCAAGTGATTTTACAGTTCCTTGCGTTCCTACAGGCATGAAAACAGGTGTCGTAATTGTAGAGTGAGCAGTTTTTATTGTGCAAGCTCTTGCACCACTTGAAGTAGCATCGATTTTAAATTCCATGAAAAAATATTACCTTACATTATGATTTTTGGGAATTATATCTAAACTATCTTGATAATAAATTCATTCAAAACTTCTATTAAACAATTTAAGATATAATATTGCCTATGAAAAAAATACTAGTAATATTAGATGGTATCGTTGCTAAAAGATTGATGCAAAGAATTGTTGAAGCCAACACAGGTGAAAACTCTTATGATGTAATTTATCTAAATGATGTGATTTTACCAGTGCAAAAACCTTCAAATTTTACATTTTATAAGTTTGATCCAACTTCTAAATCAAAACTAGCAATGGTTTTAGATAAAAATATTCATACAGAAGTTTTGATGGCTCTTAACACAAAAGATGAAATGCTAAATGTAATCAAAAATATTAGAGAGCATAAGAAAAATATGCAAATAAATATTCTTGATTACTGGGGTATTAAAATTAATGATGAATATGTAAATGTTTATAGAGGTATTGAAGTTTTAGCAAATGGAATGGTTGAAAAACTTCCAAATGTACCTGTTTTAGCTCAAAATATTGGTTTAAAGCAAGGTGAAATTATGGAGATTAGAATTCCATTTGGTAGCTCATATGCTTATAGATACATAGGTTCAATTGAGCAAAAAGAGTGGAAAATCTTTGGTATTTACAGAAATCAAAAAATGGTGAATATTAAACCATCTTTTGTAATTAAACCAAATGATATTATTTTGGTTATTGGAAATCCAAAAGTTTTAATGCAAGTTTACAATGCAATTGGTAAAACTCAAGGACAGTTTCCAATGCCATTTGGACATAATGTTTATTTATATTTGGATCTGTATTTAGAAAATATTGATAGTGTAAAAAAAGTAATCGAAGAAGCTAAATTTTTAAATCAAAAATTAAAAAACAATAATTTAATCGTTAAAATTACAAGACCTACAACCGTTGATATTATGGATTATATTAAAGATGAATTGAAATATCATCCAAGTATAAAAATTATAATGGATTATGCAAATTTAGGTTTTAGAAAAAACATTAAAGAAGATTTTAGAAAACATGATATCGGATTGATTATATTAACTTCGGTTATGTTTGAGGATACTTCAAAAATTTCTAGAATTTTAGAAATGAAAGTTCCAATTTTTAAAATAGGAAAAGAGAATTTAAAATCTGTAAAACAAACAGTTGTTGTTTTAAATGATACCCACTCATATGAACAGATTTCTCCAATAATCTTTGATGTGGCAAGTCAAATCAAAACAAAGATTAAGATTTTTGATTTAGATCCTATTGGAAGTCAAAAAAATAAGTCAAATCTTTTGGCACATTTTGAGAATTTATCAAAAATTTTCAATGAAAAAATTGAAATAGTTTCAAATGGACAAAATCCAATTAGAACACTATCAAAAGAGACTAACTTATTACATATTATGCCACTAAAAAAAGAGATGTTTAAAAAGAGATTCTCTTTTAAATTTTTATACACAAACTCTGATTTTTTATCATTTGACAACAGTGTAAACAATCAGTTATTAATACCAATTTCAGAAGATGAAGACAAGGAATAAAATTAAATGAATTTTGAGAAATACCCATTTGAAAAGTTAGCTGAGATTTTAGCTGATGTTGTGCCTAATAGTGAATATGAAGCATCTGCTTTAACTATTGGGGAACCAAAATTTGAAACTCCTCAGTTTATACAAGATGCTTTAAAAAATTCAACGCAACTTTTGCAAAAATATCCTGCAAGTGCTGGTGAGCCATCACTTAAAGATGCTATGAAAAATTTTGTTAAAACTAGATTTAATGTAGAACTAACAAATGAACAAATAATTCCTACGTTTGGAACAAGAGAAGTTCTTTTTAATTTTCCTCAATTTGTTTTATTTGATAAAAAAAATCCTGTGATGGCATACACAAACCCTTTTTATCAGATTTACGAAGGTGCTGCAATTGCAAGTAGAGCTGAGGTTATTCATATTGATTTAACAAAAGAGAACAATTTTCAACCAAGTTTAACTGAAGATGAAATGAAAAGATGTGATTTGGTTATTTTAAATTATCCAAATAACCCAACTTCAGCTGATATCTCAATGGATGATTTAGCTTCATGGGTAAAAAAAGCATTAGAGTATGATTTTATTTTAGTAAATGATGAATGTTATAGTGAAATTTATTTTGATGAAAATGATAAACCTGTTTCAATTTTAGAAGCATCAATAAAAGCTGGAAATGCTTCATTTAAAAATGTAATTGCAATGAATTCTATTTCAAAAAGAAGTAGCGCTCCAGGACTAAGAAGTGGAATTATAGCTGGTGGTGGTGAGTTTGGAATTAGTTTTAATCCAAAAGATATTGTTACCGTCAATGTTTTTGATCCAGCTAGATTTAGAGCAAGTCTAAAATTAGATACTCAACAAGGTCAAGATTTTATGAATGCACTATGGTCCCAAACCATGGCAGCAGAAGGAAAAACTTTAGGTAAAA
>JALRJW010000173.1 GCA_023268955.1 Aliarcobacter sp.
GTGACCTCTATATTTTCTGTCGGTAAATCACTTTGTAAAAGTTTTTCAGCGTGTCTATCATATAATAATTTTGGGTTTATAACTTTGTATTTATCTGAACGAGGTCTACCCAAAACTGTATTTGTATCTGTTCTTAAAACAACTCCAGCTACACCATTTCCACAATCAAATACAAACTTTTTGTTTGTTAGTTTTAAATGAGAGAACTCTTTTACTAAAAAATCAATATATTTATTTTTTGAATCAATTTCTATAGTTACTTCATTATTATCAATAGTTTGATTATCAGCTAAAATATCTCTTCCTAAAGCATAGATATCTTCACCAAAAAATGGTCCTTTGTCTAAAGTGATTTTAAAACCATTATATTCAGGTGGATTATGTGAACCTGTAATCATAATCGACCCATCAGCATTTAAGCCATTAAAGTCAGTGAAATTTGAGTAGTAATTTGCAGGAGTTGGAACAAGTCCCATGTCTAAAACTTCAAGACCAGCTTTGTTGATTCCTGAAGTTAACCAATTTTTTAAAGTAGGTGAGTGAGTTCTTGCATCATATCCTACGGCTATAAACTGAGCATCTTCGTTTATTTCTAGTAGTTTTTTTGCTAAATGAAAACCTATCTTTTTTACAATGTCTTCATTTAACTCTTTTTCAAAATTTCCTCTAATGTCATATTCTCTAAAAATTGATTGCATGTATGTTTTTTCCCTTTCGTGATTAAAATATTTCTAACTCTTTTTACTTTTTTTATTCAACAGTAACTGATTTTGCTAAGTTTCTTGGCATATCTACGTCATTTCCAAGTCTTACTGATATTTCCATTGACAATAACTGAACTGCAACTAACATCTCAAAAAATTCAAGCATGTAGTGATCAAATTTATTTGTTCTTATATAATCATCAGATAGTTCAAATGGAATTGGTGAAATTGTACAAATAGTACTGTCTCTAGCACTTAGTTCTTCTACATTTGATTTGATTTTGTCATATAGAAGATTTTCAGGCATTAATGCAATTGTAAATAACTCAGGATCAGCTAGTGCTATTGGTCCATGTTTCATTTCTCCAGCTGGATACCCTTCAGCATGAAGATATGAAATCTCTTTAAGTTTTAAAGCACCCTCAAGTGCAAGTGGATAAAATACATCTCTTCCAATAAAGAAAAATCCATGTCCATGAAGATATCTTTTTGAAAGTCTTTTGCATTTTTCATGTATGAAATCATAAACTACAAGTGATTTTGGAACTTCTCTTAAAGCATGAAGTTCTTCTTGCATTTTGTTTTCACTAATAGTGTTTTTTGCTTTTGCAAAATACAGTGCCAACATCCATAAAACAACAGTTTGTGTTGTAAATGCTTTAGTTGAAGCAACACCTTTTTCAATTCCAGCACGTGTTAATATACTAAAATCAGCCGTTCTTGTCATAGATGAATTATCTACATTACATACAACTAAAGTTTTTAGTCCAGCTTCTTTTGCCATTTTTAAAGCTTCTAAAGTATCAGCTGTTTCACCACTTTGTGAAATAACTATAAATAAAGTATCTTTAGTTAAAAGTGGTTCTTTGTATCTAAATTCACTGGCAATCTCAACATTACATTTAACCTTTGATAATCTTTCAAAAAGGTATGAAGCTGTAAGTCCTGCATGATAAGATGTTCCACAAGCACAAATTTTTATTTCATTTATTCCTTCAATTATACTTTCATCAATTTCATCAAAATTAATTGCATTATCTTTGATTCTTCCCATCATAGTGTCAACTACAACAGTTGATTGCTCATGAATCTCTTTTTCCATAAAGAATCTATATCCATCTTTTTGAGCATATTGTTTAGATGCAGGTAAAGTTGACCATTTATAATCATCACTAAAAAATTCAATTTCACCATTAGTAACAACTCCACCAACACCATCTTCAAGATAAACAACATCTCCTGCAAGACCAATCAAAGGAGCATCAGAAGAAGCAAATAAAGCTTCTCCTTCATCTTTTCCTTTAGCTACAATTAAAGGACTTCCATGTTTAAAGAAAAATATTTTAGATGGATCAGCTTTTGAGATAAGCAAAATTGAAAAAGCACCTTCTAGGTTTTCAATAGTTTTTTTAAAGGCAATCGTAGGGTCATTTAGTTGATTATTGAAGTTTTCAAAAAGATGAACAATAACTTCTGTATCAGTTTGAGACACAAATTTATGACCTTTTTGCATTAGTTCATCTTTTAATTCTTTATAGTTTTCAATAATTCCATTGTGAACTACATATGAGTATTCACCTAAATGTGGATGTGCGTTTAGTTCTGTAGGTTTACCGTGAGTTGCCCATCTTGTATGACCAATTCCTAAGTTAAAATCATTTTTAATAGCTTCAGAAGTTTTTTCTTCTAAATTAACCAGTTTTCCTAAAGCTTTATAAACTTCTATGTTAGAGTCACTATTTTTTTCATTTAATACAGCAATACCCGCTGAATCATATCCTCTATATTCTAACTCTTTAAGTCCATTTAATAAAAATTCAACTGTGTTTTTTTTACCTACGTAACCTACTATACCGCACATGTAATATTGTCCTTTAATTATAAACTCAGATATTGTATCTAAAAATTTTAGTGAATTGTTTTAAATTAATTAAACCGTTTCTTCTTTTGTGTTTCTAAAATATTTTTTTCTTAGTTTTGCATTTTTATCTCTTCTTCTTATTCTAGGGTCAAATAGTCCAAAAAAGATTAAAAATAAAAATAAAAATATCACTAAATTTAATCCGTCACTTTTGTCATGTAATTGCAAAAACATACATGAAAAAACAAATTGCATTTTTATGAGCATTTTAACAGTGTAAGATTTATCTTGCTTCATATTATTTAATATATGATGCAAATGATTTTTATCAGCACTAAATGGTGATTGACCCCTTTGAATTCTTCTTCTAAATAC
>JALRJW010000174.1 GCA_023268955.1 Aliarcobacter sp.
ATCAACTCATTGCCTGCTACATCTAAGCAAATACTTATATCTTTTCCAGGTTTAAATTTAGATTTCTCAATTGCATCTACAACAAGATTAAGTGCTTCTTCGTTAGAATTCAAAGAAGGTGCAAAACCACCCTCGTCACCAACATTAGTTAAAAATTTTTTTGATTGAAGAATTTTTTTTAAATTCTGAATAACTAAAAAACATTTATGCATTGCGTCTTTAAAATCTTTTGCAGAGTCAGGTCTAATCATAAATTCTTGTATTTTAAGATCATTATCTGCGTGAGCACCTCCGTTAATTATGTTCATTAAAGGTTTAGGTAATAAAAACTTTTTACCTAAATGAATCATTTTTGTTCCAGTATCAGCTTGTTGGGCTTTTGATGATATTGCAACTGAGTAAAACTCACCCACGCTATTATCCCCTGCTAGTACACATGATGGATATTTCCATGTTAAGCTTGAACCTGTTTCAACTTGTGTCCAAGAGATTTTTGAATTATCTCCTTTACATTTTCCTCTTTTAGTAACGAAATTTAAAATTCCACCACGACCTGTTTCATCACCTGGGTACCAGTTTTGAATAGTTGAATATTTTATTTGAGAATTATTTAAGGCAACTAATTCAACAACTGCAGCATGAAGTTGTCTTTCATCCCTTGTTGGTGCTGAACATCCTTCGTTGTATGATACATAAGAGTCATCATCACAGATGATTAATGTTCTTTCAAATTGTCCTGTATTTAAAGCATTTATTCTAAAATAAGTTGATAGCTCCATTGGACATCTAGTTTTTGGTGGAACATATACAAAACTTCCATCTGTAAAAACTGCACTATTTAAACATGCAAAATAGTTATCCCCAACAGGAACAACTGATGCTAAATATTTTTTAAGTAATTCAGGGTGTTTATTTGCAGCTTCACTAATAGAGCAAAATATAATTCCTAATTCTTCAAGCTCTTTTTGAAAAGTTGTTTTAACAGATACTGAATCAAATACAGCATCAACGGCAACACCTGCTAGCATCTTTTGTTCTTCAAGTGGAATACCTAATTTTTCATAAGTTTTTAATATTTCTGGGTCCACTTCATCTAACGAATCAATTGCTTTTTTAGGAGCACTGTAATATGCAATATCTTGATAATCTATCTTTGGATATTTTAGATTTGCCCAATCAGGTTCTTCCATTTTAAGCCATTTTTCATAGGCTTTAAGTCTAAATTCTAAAAGCCATGAGGGCTCATTTTTTTTTGCACTAATAGCTTTTATAACATCTTCATTTAATCCAACTGGAAAAGTATCACTTTCAACAAGTGTTTCAAATCCTAGTTTGTATTCATTGTTTATTAAGTTGTGTATTTCTTTGTTTTCACTCATAGTGAACTCCAATTTTTTTAATAGGACAAAAATTATCCTATTTGAATTCTAGCAAAAATTTATCTTAATTGTAAATAATAACGAAATCAAAAAATCATATTTATGGGCTAGTGTAAACTTTTTGTTCTTTTATAATAATTTAATTTAAACTTTAAATCTAAACAATACCAATTTATTGTATAATTCCAGTCTAAGTGAGTTAAAAATACACATTTTTTTTAAATAAATTTTAATTAAGACAAGTTTTATCCTATTTACATTAAAATACGAAAAATTTATAAATTATTAAGACAAATTATTAGGAAAACAAAACATATGGAAGTATATTTAGATAACAACGCAACAACGAAAATTGATCCTTTAGTTTTTGAAGAGATGAAACCTTTTTTAACTGATGTTTACGGTAACCCAAATTCATTACATAAATTTGGTGCTGGAACGCATAAAAAAATGGCTGAAGCTTTAGATTACTTATATGAAGGTATCAATGCAAATGATGCTGATGATATTGTAATTACTGCAAATGCTACTGAGAGTATTAATACAGTTATTAAAGGTATTTGGATTGACAAAATCCTAAATGGTGAGAAAAAACATATCATTACAACTGAAGTAGAGCATCCAGCTACAACTGCAGCATGTAAGTTTTTAGAGTCTCAAGGTGTGGCTGTTACTTATTTAAGTGTTAACGAAGAGGGTGTTATTGAAGCTCAAGATGTTAAAAATGCTATCAAAGAAGAAACAGCTTTAGTTTCTGTAATGTGGGCAAACAATGAAACTGGTAAAATTTTCCCAATTAAAGAAATTGGTGCAATTTGTAAAGAAGCTGGAGTTCCTTTCCATACAGATGGAACTCAAGCTATTGGAAAAATTCCAGTTGACGTTCAAGCTTGCAATGTAGATTACATGAGTTTTTCAGCTCATAAATTCCATGGACCAAAAGGTGTTGGTGGTTTATATATTAGAAAAGGTTTTAAACTAACTCCTTTATTACATGGTGGTGAGCAAATGGGTGGAAACAGAGCAGGTACTGTTGATGTTGCATCTATGGTTGGTATGGGATTAGCTATGAAATTAGCTACTTCTCCTATGGCTTTAGCTTATGAAGAAAATCATGTAAGAAAATTAAGAGACAAACTTGAAGCGGCAATTTTAGAAATGCCTGAAACAATTGTAATTGGTGGAACATCAAACAGAACTCCAAATACAACTTTAATCTCTATTAGAGGTGTTGAGGGTGAGTCTATGTTATGGGATTTAAATCAAAATTTAATTGGTGCTTCAACAGGTTCTGCATGTGCAAGTGAAGACTTAGAAGCAAATCCAGTTATGAATGCATTTGGAAGTGATTCTGAATTAGCTCATACGGGAGTTAGATTCTCTTTAAGTAGATTTAATACTGAAGAAGAGATTGATTTTGCGATTGAACAAATTAAAAAAGCTATTATTAGATTAAGAGGAATTTCTAGTTCATACGCATACGCACCAGCATCACATGCATCTGGTTTATAATAAAAATTAAAATATTTTACAAAAGAATTTAAAAAGGAATAAATAAAATGGCAAAAAACGATTTAATTAGCGGTTCTATTTGGGATGAATATTCTAACGAAGTAGTTAGAAGAATGAACAATCCTTCAAATCAAGGTGAAATTACTGAAGAAAAAGCAAAAGAAATGGGAGCAAAATTAATTGTTGCTGATTTTGGTGCTGAGTCTTGTGGTGATGCAGTTAGATTATACTGGGCAGTTGATGAAACTACAGATAAAATTTTAGATTCAAAATTCAAATCTTTTGGATGTGGTACTGCAATTGCATCTTCAGATGTTATGGCTGAATTATGTATTGGAAAAACAGTTGACCAAGCTGTTAAAATTACAAATATTGATGTTGAAAAAGCATTAAGAGATAATCCAGATACTCCTGCTGTTCCACCTCAAAAAATGCACTGTTCAGTTATGGCTTATGATGTTATTAAAAAAGCTGCAGCTGAGTATAAAGGTGTTGATATGGAATCTTTTGAAGCTGAAGAGATTATTTGTGAGTGTGCAAGGGTTTCATTAGGAACTTTAAAAGAAGTTATCAAATTAAACAACTTAACAACTGTAGAAGAGATTACTGATTATACAAAAGCTGGAGCTTTCTGTAAATCATGTATCAAGCCAGGTGGACATGAAGCAAAAGATATTTATTTAGTTGATATTTTAGCTGATATGGAACAAGAAAAATTAAAAGAAGCTGCAGATGCAAGTGCTGCTGGTGTTAGCTCTTTTGATAAAATGACAATTGTTCAAAGAATTAAAGCTGTTGATAGTGTTTTAGATACAGAAATTAGACCAATGTTAGCAATGGATGGTGGAAATATGGAAATTATTGACATCAAAGAAAATTTACCACATTATGATTTATATATTAGATATTTAGGTTCATGTTCAGGATGTTCGTCTGGAAGTACTGGAACTTTATATGCTATCGAGTCAGTTTTACAACAAAAAATTGATGAGAATATTAGAGTTTTACCTATCTAATTTTAAGAGTAATTTATATAGAAGGGGAAGCTATTTTAGCTTCCCCTTTTTTTATAAACTAAAGAAAAACAAGAAGATGGATATTAATTTAATAAGCTAATATTTTAACTATGATATAATCCGTAAAATCTAATGTAAGGATTATATTATGACTGCTCAAGATAAAGAAATAGCTCAACTATATGATGGAATGGTTGAAGACCTTTACTCACTTGTAAACAAATATATGAATATTATAAGTTTAGATGTTCCAGAAAATGATGAAAAACAAGCATTACAAAAAATAGTTCTTATAATGAAAGATGCTTTAAACAATGTGGAACAAACAGCTCAAAATATGCCTGATATAAAAATAATTGGAGAAGATGAATAGTATGTCAAACCAAAATAATGCACAAATTTTAAAAAACACAAATGCACAGATTTTAGATGAGTTTAACGCATCTATAATGTTTGATAAAGAGCTTTATGCTCAAGATATTAAAGGAAGTATTGCACATTCAGCTATGTTATGTGAACAAGGTGTTTTAACTAAAGAAGAACAACAAGCTATTGAAACAGGATTATTACAAGTTAAAGAAGAAATCGAATCTGGTAATTTTGAATTTACATTAGCAACTGAAGATATTCACATGGCAGTTGAAAGTAGACTTACTGAAATCATAGGAGAACCAGGTAAAAAACTTCACACAGCAAGAAGTAGAAATGACCAAGTTGCTACTGATTTTAGATTATATGTTCAAGAAAAATCTTTAAGTATCATGGCTCAATTAAAAGAGCTTGTAGAAACTTTTGTAAATGTTGCTTCAAAGCATACTGAAACTTTAATTCCAGGTATGACTCACTTGCAACATGCACAACCACTTAACTTTGGTTATCATATGTTAACTTACGCAAATATGTTTAAAAGAGATTTTGAAAGATTTGAAAGCTCATACGAAAGAAACAATTATTCACCACTTGGAAGTGCTGCTCTTGCTGGAACTCCACATAATATAAACAGAGATTCTACTTCTCAAAAATTAGGATTTACTTCACCCACAATTCATGCAATGGGGTGCCATAGATGACATCCCCCAAACGCCATACTTGGACACAGCTTCCGCGGCGCATGTTGCCTTTTG
>JALRJW010000237.1 GCA_023268955.1 Aliarcobacter sp.
TAAATCAAACCTTCTATCGTACTCTGCATCTAAAGCAACAATTCCCCTGTTGCCAAGTTCTATCTCTAGGTTAGAAACTATATTTTTACTGAAGACTTCCATATATTTACCATGACTAGCTTCACTCCACTCTTCAAATGACTGTGAGTTTCTTTTTGCAAAAAAAGCCATTACAAAGAATTTTGCTAAAAATGTTCCTATTTGAATAGCTGCGGTTGCTATATTTACTCCATTTTCCCCAAGACCTGTTGCTAAAAACATTCCTAAAACAGCAATTAAAACAGCTGCAATACCCCAAAATACTATAGTTAATATTTTTGTTTCTTTAATTCTTGAAACATCATACCCTATTGCTTTGTTGTTTTTTTTCATCCATGAAGTTAAAATAAAAATTTTTATTGGTATTAAAACTATTAAAGCGATAATTACAATATTCATATTGTTTTGAATAGTTGCTGTATCTAGCCAAGGTAAGTGGTATCCACCAAAAAACAAAGTTACAATAATAGCACTAGATGCACTCATAGCACTATATTCACCAACTTGAAATAACCCAAATCTCATAGCTGAATATTCAGTATGATAACCAGCTACAATTTCAGATTCACCTTCAGCGATATCAAAAGGAGCTCTATTAGTTTCAGCAAATGCACAAACGATAAAAATGATAGCAGCTAAAGGTTGAATAAATATTCCCCATGTTGGAATTACACCTAAATAAGTTCCAGCTTGAGCATTTACCATATCAGATAAATGAATTGAACCATAAGAGATTAAAATAGAAATTATTGATAATCCCATTGCTGCTTCATATGAAATAACTTGAGCAGAAGCTCTAATAGAACCTAAAAGCCCATATTTACTAGCAGATGAATATCCACCTAAAATAATACCATATACACTAAGTCCAGCAAAGGCTAAAAACCACATGATTCCCAGCTGATTTGGAATAGCTTGCATCATGTATTCTTTTCCATTTATTACTAAATTATCAGCAAATGGAATAGTTGCAAAAGTTAAAAACGAACATATAAATACTATAGCAGGTGCTAAAGTAAAAAAAAATTTATATTTGATGTGTTGTGGCGTAAAATCTTCTTTAAATACAAGTTTTAACATATCAGCAAAACTTTGAATTAATCCACCAAGTCTAAGTGGTCCTATATTACATCTGTTTGGACCAGATCTATCTTGCATAAAACCAGATACTCTTCTTTCCCACCATACAAAAACAGGTGTTAATCCAACTGCTAAAAACACAGCTAGTAAAATATTTACCATTATAATTATGATTGTTTCTATATTCATAATAGATTTCCTTTTTCAATCATACCTTTTATTTCTTCAATAATATTAGTAATGTTTGGAAGTGGATTATCTTTTTTCATTTTTGAAATCACTTTTTGCTCTATCCCATCACAGTTTATGTATGTTCCACTTTTTTCATAAAAAGAAGCCATTGGAATAGCTATATTACAGTGTTTAATACTTAGGCAATTATGTGAAAAAATACCTATGATAGTTTTATCTTCAAACTGTTTTGTATTTTCTTCAAAACATTCATTACCTAATATAACTATATTTTTGCAAGAATTTATAGCATCTTCAAAATACTCTTTTGATTGGTTGATTTCAAGTTTATCAAATGCTTTTCTATTTGCTTTTCTATCACTTTTTCTTAGATAATCATCTCCAAAACTTTCATCAAAACTATTTGGTGAATATCCACTTATTTTTGCATTTAAAATATTTGCTAAACTTCTAAGATTTGTCATTTCTTCTAAAGATAAATTTGCATCAAGTACGAAAAGTGTTTTTTCGCCTTTATTTAAAATCGCAAATAATTGAGCAATTGCATTTGAAATATTTGATTGGCTTCCATTTACAATAGCTGTTAAAAATCTATTTTCATTCTCTTTATGATAAGAAAGTCTTCCCTCATCACACATAAACCAACCATTAACTTCTTTGTTTACTCTTGGTCTAAATCTATAAACGATATCATCTTTGTATTTTTCTTTTCTATGGTCAACATAGATATTACAACCCTTAGCACATCCATTACAAATTGCATTAAATGTTTCTAAAAACCAAACACGCTGCTTAAATCTAAAATCCTTTGAAGTTAAAGCTCCAACGGGACATAAATCAACAACATTCATAGCATATGGATTTGATAAAGGTTTTCCTGGAAAAGTTCCAATTACTGAGTGGTCTGCCCTTGATATTACACCAAGTTCATTTGTTTTTGTGATATCTTTGCAAAATCTTACACATCTAGTACAAAGTACGCATCTTTCTTGGTCTAACATTACATTAGAACCTAAGTCTTCTCTTTTTCTAGCATGGTTTTTAGCTTCAAGATTCATTCTTGATTCATAAAAACCTGATTCCATGTAGTAATCTTGCAGTTTGCATTCTCCTGCTTGATCGCAAGTAGGGCAATCAATAGGGTGATTGATAAGTTCTAATTCAAGAATATCACGTCTAACTTTTTCAATATTCTTTCCAGTAGTTCTTACAATCATCCCATCTTTTATAGGAGTATCGCATGAGATTTGAGGTCTTTTTTGACCTTCAATCTCTACCATGCACATTCTGCAGTTACCATCTTTACCTAAGGCTTGGTGATAACAAAAGTGAGGTATATGAATATTCTCATCAAGTAGTTTATCAATCAGCAAGCTACCCTTTGGTGCTTGCATCTCTTTTCCATTGATAGTGATATTTACAATCTCACCCATTGTTTTCCCCTTTTATTAGGTTTTTTAATTGCTATTAGTTACCTGTATATAATTGTCTTGGTCTAGCAATTTTATGTTTAGGATCTTGTTTTAATTCAGACCATTGTGCTAACCATCCTGGAGTTCTACCGATTACGAATAATGGTGTAAACATAGCAGTTGGAATTTTAAGAGCAGTTAAAATAACACCTGAATAGAAGTCGATATTTGGATATAATCCTCTTTGTTTGAAGTAATCATCATTTAATGCTGCTTCTTCTACTGCTGCTGCTACGTCTAATAATTTAGAATCTAAGTTTAACTCTTCTCTTAATTTATCTTGTAATCCTTTTAATGTTTCAGCTCTAGGGTCTCTGTTTTTATAAACTCTGTGTCCGAATCCCATTAATCTAAATGGATCATTTTTATCTTTAGCTTTAGCAATAAATGAAGGAACATTTTTAACATCACCAATCATTTTTAATTGATCCATAACTTTTTCATTAGCACCACCATGAGCAGATCCCCATAATGCAGAAATACCAGATGCGATAGATACATAAGGGTGAGCTTCAGTTGAACCAACGTTTCTAACAGTTGTTGTAGAAGCATTTTGTTCGTGGTCTGCATGTAAAGTTAAGATAGCATCTAATGCATCGATTTCAACTTGTTTGATTTCATCATTTAATCCATCACCTAAGTATTTCATTCTTCCACCTGGATAAGCTCTCATCATATATAAGAAGTTTTCAGTGAAGTATCTGTTTACGTCTGGGTAAATTAATGGAGTACCAATTGAGTTTCTATAAGCCATAGCTGCAATAACTGGCATTTTAGCTAAGATTCTTCTTCTCATTAATTTGAATTCTTCTTCATTTTCTAAGTTTAAGTGCTCTTTATAGAATGCAGACATTGCCATAGTTGCTGCTCCCATTGTTGCCATTGGGTGTGCACCATCTGGTAGAGCATCAAATAATCTAATGATACCTTCATTTAAAAATGATCTGTGTCTAATTTCTAAGTCAAAGTTTTTAGAAGCTTCAGGAGTTGGTAATTTACCTCTCATTAATAAATAAGAAACATCTAAGAAAGAGTATTTACCTGCTAAATCAGCAATATCATAACCTCTATATCTTAACTCTGAATTTTCACCATCAATAAATGTGATTTTTGATTCACAAGATGCTGTTGACGTATAACCTGGGTCATAAGTAAACATTCCTGAATCTTTGTAGAAAGTTGAAATATCTACAACTGAAGGTCCTCTTGTCCCATCAATAATATTATACTCATACGAATTACCATTTCTGTTGTCAGTTAATGTCATTGTATTTTTTGCCATATATTTTCTCCTATAATAAATTAAATTTTAAATTAAATGTTTTTCAAATTCTTGAGGGAATTTTAAAAGTATACTTTTTATGATGTCTTTAACTGCAGGTGCGAAAACACAAATAGTTTTACCATTCATAGTTTCACAAACATCTAAAATAGTTTGTATATCTTCTTTTGTTCCATTTCCTTCAAGAACTTTTTTTAAAGTTTTATCAATCCAACCACATCCTTCTCTACAAGGTGTGCATTGACCACATGATTCATGGTGATAAAACTCTATTAGATTTTTTGCTACATCAAGCATTGATGTATCTTCATCTATAACAATCATTCCTCCTGTACCTAAAGTAGAACCAATATCCCACATCGATTCATAATCTAAAACTGCATTTTCAACTTCCTGTGCAGTTAAGATAGGACATGACGATCCACCTGGGATAATGGCTTTTAATCTCTTACCTTCTTTCATTCCGCCCCCAAGAATGTTAAGAAAATCGATCATTTTATTCCCATAAGCCATTTCATAAACACCTGGATTGTTAACAGGTCCTGAAATTGCAAATAGCATAGTGCCAGGAGATTTTTCTGTTCCGTATTTTGTATAACCCTGCGCACCGTTTTCAACAATGTTCGGAACAGAAGCAATAGTTTCTACATTGTTGACAGTGGCAGGATTGTTAAAGAACCATTCACACTCTTTACCATGTGGTTTAAGTCTAGGATGGCCTCTTTTCCCCTCTAAAGATTCAATTAAAGCTGATTTTTCTCCACAGATATAAGCACCCGCTCCTCTGTGAACTGTAATATCAAGTTTAAAATTATGACCCATAACAGAATCACCAATAATTCCAGCTTCATAAGCTTCATCAATAGCTTCTTGCATTCTGTCAGAGAAAAATTTGTACTCACCCCTTATATAAATGTAAGCATGATTTGCACTAATTGCATAGCAAGAACAAATAATACCTTCAATTAATAAGTGTGGGTCATATTGAAAAATTTGTCTATCTTTAAAAGTACCAGGTTCACTTTCATCACCATTTACAATTAAGTATCTAGGACGTTCGTCAACAGGTGGCATTAATTCCCATTTTGGACCACAAGGTGCTCCACCACCACCTTTTCCTCTAAGTCCTGATGCTACAACTTCAGCTGTAACATCACTAGGACTCATAGAAAAAAGTTTTTCTATACTTGAATATCTACCATTTTGTCTAGCAATTTCTAGTTTATGTGAATTTGGAATATCAAAATTTTTACTAACAATTTTAGTTATCATTTTTCTACTCCTTTACATTTATTGATAAGTTCATCTACTTTATCAATAGTTAATTTTTCATGATAATCACCATCTAAAGCAAACATAGGTGCTCCACCACATGCTCCTAGACACTCAACTTCACTTAAATGAAATAAACCATCTTCACTTGTTTGACCAGGTTCAATACCAATAGTTTTTTTAATATGTTCTTTAATCTCTTTAGAACCACATAACATACATGATAGAGTTTTACAAAGTTCAATATGGTGTTTACCAATTGGCTTTAAATTAAACATAGTATAAAAAGTAGCTACTTCATATACTTGCATTGGTGATTTATTTAATCTTTGGGCAATATATTCCATAGCTTCAGGACTTACCCAGTTTTCTTGCTCTTGAACTAACCATAAAGCTGGTAGCATGCAAGAGTCACTATTTGGGTATCTTGTTAAATATTTTTGGAATTTAGTTTCATTTTCAGGATTGAAGGTAAAAGTGCTCATTATCTATCAAACTCCCCTGCAATAAAGTTCATACTTGCCATTGTAACAACAGCATCAGCTAACATTCCACCCTCAACAATTCTTGAATATGCTCCAAGTGAATAATAACAAGGTGGTCTGCATTTAACTTTATATGGTGTTCCTTCTCCATTGCTAACTATGAAAAATCCTAATTCACCATTTCCAGCTTCAGTAAAACTATAATGTTCACCAGCTGGAACTTTTACACCTTCAAAAGTAAGTTTAAATTGATTCATTAAACCTTCAATATTTGTGTAAACATCTTTTTTATTTGGTAAAATAATTCCTTGGTGGTCAACATTAATAGCTCCATCTGGTAAATCTTTCATAGCTTGATTAATGATTCTAATTGATTGTTTCATCTCTTCAAATCTACACATCATTCTGTCATAAACATCACCATGACTACCGATTATTACATCAAAATCATATTTATCATAATCATAATATGGTCTATCTTTTCTTAAATCATGAGCTACACCAGTTGCTCTTAAATTTGGTCCTGAAATTCCCGCACTTAAAGCAAAATCTGGTTTTATAATACCAACATCTTGTGTTCTATCAAGGTAGATTTTATTGTGAGCAATTAAAGATAAAGCATCATCAACAGCAGGGATGCACAAATCCAACACATGTTCCCGGTAAACGCTACGAAGATCATCCGGGCCTGGTGGTGGGCAATCGAAGATCACAGCTCGCTCCTGCAAAACAACGGCAATGTGCTGACGGAACTCGGCAGCTTG
>JALRJW010000008.1 GCA_023268955.1 Aliarcobacter sp.
GGTTTTGAAGAGGGTGAGGGAATTCCTAAAATCGCTTATGTTCCTTAGTCTAAAAAATGATGCAATATTTATTGCAGATGCCCATTTAAATAGTAAAAATTTAGAGTTTGAGTTTTTCTTAGAAAAACTTCACTCTAAAGAAATCACTACTTCTCAACTTATTTTAATGGGAGATATATTTGATTTTATCTCTGGCGAATCAAAATATTTCATAAAACTATATAAAAAATCTTTAGACCTTTTAAATAAACTATCAACTCAAATGGAGATAATTTATTTAGAGGGTAATCACGATTACAATATGCAAACTCTTTTCCCTAATATAAAAGTCTTTAAAATAGAACAGCAACCTATAAAAATGAAATTTAATAATGAAATTATAGCTTTATCTCATGGGGATAATTTTGTTGGTGGGGCTTATAAACTTTACACTAAAATAATTAGAAATCATCAACTGCTAGTTTTCTTAAATATGATAGATTTTGGAAATTTTATTTCAAAAAAAATTGAAAATGCACTTTTAGGAAAAGTAATTTGCAGAGATTTTAATGGTTTTGAAAATTTTGCCAAAAGAAGACTAAGTAATTATAATGAAAAAATAGTTATTGAAGGTCATTATCATCAAGGTAAAACTGTAGAGAATAATGGAAAAACATATATAAATATTCCTTCCCTTACTTGTCAAAAAGAATATGTAAAAATGAATCAAAATAGTTTTACAAGGCTCAAAATTGAACTTTAGTATGAACATAATTATTGGATTACTATTTTTAGCTTTTATTTTGCTAATAATTATTATATTTACGAAAAAATTTAAGAATATAAAAAAAGTAAATTTAAAAGCAGTTTCATCTAATGATTATACTTCAAAAAAGAAAACTACTAAGGATTTTGATTTTGAAAGTAGTTTAAAAGTTGAGAATCTTAAATTACCTTTTTTAATTGAAACAATGACTCACAATGAATTAGCAAAAGCTTATGAAATAATATATGACACATTCAGTTTTTTGGATTATCCAAACAAATCAAATGATGAGCTTATGAAAAAAGAGTGGCATTCTTGGCAAATGGGGATTATATTTAGATACTTAGCTAAAAATGCTGTTTTTATAAAGCCAAATCATATAACTATCATTCCAAAAGAAATTGATACTCTTAATAAATCAAGATTAGATTCTGAATTAAATCTACTAGTTAAAAAATACTATTATAATGTTGACATACATAAGTCAAAAAATTTGTTATGTAATGAATTAGAATGGACTGCAAGAGATATCGCTGTAGTATTAAAACATATAATTTTAAAAGCTAATAATTAATATAGTATATTTTAGAAATAAAATAATATTTAATTCGATTTTGGTTAAAATAATTTAAAGATAATTTATCAAGGCTTCATTTGAAAAACATAACTAAACTTGTTTTTATAATTTTACTATCATATCAATCTTTGTTTTCAGATGAAAAATCTATTTCAATTCAGTTAAATTGGAAGTATCAATTTGAATATGCTGGTTTTATAATTGCCAAAGAAAAAGGTTTTTATAAAAATGCAGGTTTTAATGTTCAATTAAAAGAGTTCCAAAATACAACTAATACTTTAGATGATGTGATAAAAAATAGAGTTGAATTTGGAATTACAGATAGTTTATTAATGATCGAAAGACAAAATAATGATGTTATTCTACTGGCAAATTATTTAAAACAGTCTCCATTAGTTATAGCTGCAAATAGCTCTATAAAACACCCAAAAGATTTAGAAAATAAATCATTTATGTCTTCAAGGGAAAGAATAATAAATACTCCTTTAGATTTTATGTTTAAACACTTAGGTGTTATTTATAATAATATAACTTTCAAAGAAAATACCTATGATGTTCATGAATTAATAAATAATAAAATAGATGCGATGGAAGTTTACAAAAGCAATGAAGTCTATTTATTGCAAAAAAGTAATATTAACTATAATTTATTAGAACCAAAAGATTATGGATTTAATTCAGGTGCAATTAATATGTTTACTTCTAAAGACACAATTAATAAGCTTGGAAAAGAAAAAGTAAGTCTATTTGTAGAAGCTACAAATAAAGGCTGGAAATATGCTTTAGAAAATATTGATGAAACTATAAATTTAATATACACAAAATACAATGGAACATTAAATAAGTCTAAAGATGCTTTACTCTTTGAAGCAAATGAAATAAAAAAACTATTTTTATTAAATCAATATGAAATAGGTCAAATAAATAAAGATGAACTTTATAGATGGTATGACATTCTAAATAACTATGGATTAATAAAAAATACAGATAGATATGAAGAGTTTTTATTTAATCAAGAATGGAAGGAAAAAACCTATACTAAAGAACAAATTAGCATTTTTATTGTGTCGGTTATTTTTTTAGTGCTAATTATGCTAATAGTTTTATATTTTTCTAAATCAAAAGCTAAGTTACTAGAAGAAAAAAATAAACAAATACAGGCTCAACAAAAGGCTTTTAAAACTTTATTTGATGATGCAAGTGATGGCCTTTCTATTATGAAAGAGGGTAGGTTTTTAGATTGTAATAAAGCGTTTATAAAACTTTTTGGATTTAAGGCTAAAGAGGATGTATTAGTTTTTGATTTTAATTCTTTAATGCCTAAATACCAGCCAAATGGTGAAAACTCTGTTGAT
>JALRJW010000047.1 GCA_023268955.1 Aliarcobacter sp.
ATTGAAGCAGGGGCTGCTGATATGCCACTTGAGAGTGATAATGCTGATATTATTTCTATATCTTATGGGATTAGAAATGTAGTGCAAAGACAAGAGGCTTTCCATGAATTTGCAAGGGTTCTTAAAAAAGATGGTTTAGTAGTAATCTCTGAATTTACTAAAAATAAAAAAGAGAAACTTACTGATCATTTAACAGATTTTTATATGAATAAAATCTTACCTACTTTAGGTGGAATGATCTCAAAGAACAAAGAAGCATATACATACTTACCTAACTCAATTGATGAGTTTTTAACAACAGAGAACTTATGCAAAGAGTTAGAAATAGCTGGATTAAAACCTGTTCATGTAAAAGCTTTTTCTATGAATATTTCAACACTTATTATCGCTCAAAAAATATAAGGGTTATCTTTGAATAATCCTTTAAGTGTAACAACACTAAATGCTCAAATTAAATCACTTCTTGAAACTACATTTATGCAAATTTATGTGGAAGGTGAAGTTTCAAATTTAACATATCATTCATCTGGACATATCTATTTTTCAATAAAAGACACTAATTCTTCTATTTCATGTGTTATGTTTAAGGGAAATACAAAATATTTGAAGTTTGAACTTGAAGTTGGACAAAAAGTTTGTATTACGGGAAGTTTAACTGTTTATGCTCCAAGGGGAAATTATCAACTTTTATGCAACAAAATTGAACCTTCAGGTCAAGGTGCTTTAGCTTTAGCCTATGAACAATTAAAGAAAAAGCTTGAAGAAAAGGGATATTTTAATCCCCAAATTAAAAAACAGTTGCCTAAATATCCAAAAAAAATAGCTTTAGTTACAAGTGCAACTGGTGCAGCTATTGAAGATATGAAAAAAGTAGCTCACCACAGATGGCCTTTAGTTGAATTTATATTGATAAATACTTTAGTTCAAGGTGAAGGTGCTGCTTTTGATATTGCTAGTTCTATAAAATACGCTGATACTCTTAATGCTGATATTATAATTGTAGGCCGTGGTGGTGGAAGTATTGAAGACCTTTGGGCTTTTAATGAAGAAATAGTTGCAAATGCAATTTTTGAAGCTAAAACACCAATTATTTCAGCTGTTGGTCATGAGATTGATTATGTTATATCTGATTTTGTAGCTGATGTTAGAGCAGCAACTCCTTCAAATGCTGTTGAAATTGCTTTACCTGATATAAATGAGCATAGGATTTATTTAGATAATTTACACACACAAATTAACAATCAATTTGCCATAAATATCAATAAAAAACAAGAGATGATTAATCATTTAGTTAATATGTTTAAACAAAATTCTATACAAACAAAGTTTAAGATTATTGAATCTGAAATTTTATTATTAAAAACCTCATATTCAAATAGACTAAAAGATAGAATTCAATTTGAAACAAATAAAATGATGCATATTAAACAAAATATTAATTCACAATATTCCCTTAATTTAAAGGCTTTTCAAAATCAAATTGATTATTTACATGAGAAATTTAAAATTAATCATTATGAAAATAAAACTAGTGATGGTAAAGTAATTATTTCTAAAAATGATAAGAAAATTTCTTTAGATAATTTACAAGTTGATGATAAAATAATGTTGGAAAATATTGAGTATAAAGTTGATTGTAAGGTAATTAAAGTAGAAAAACGATAGAATTACTCATAAGTTTTGTTACTTGTGCTATAATCATTTACAAAATAACTAAGGAATTTAGATGGAAGAAAAAAAAGGTAATAATCAAAATAATATTATAAATTACGCTAATACTAGTGAGTATATGACTTTTGAGTTAGGCGCTATGAAATATGCCATTGAATTACCTAAGATAAGGGAAATATTAACATATCCTGATAATATTACTCAATTACCTAATACATCTAAGTGGGTTAAAGGTTTGATTAATCTTAGAGGAGAAGTGGTTCCTATTTTAGATATTAGAATTAAATTTAAAACTTCAGATGAACCTACTTACGATGAAAACACTTCTGTTATTGCAGTTATTACTGATGATAAAAGAATGATAGGTATAATTGTTGATTTAGTTGATGATGTACAAAGACTGGATACATCTTCTCTAGCACCTGTTTCAGAAATGGGATCAGCTATTCCTTCTAGATATTTAAAGGGCTATGTAAGATTAGATAATAATCAGATGCTAGTTATTATGGATATAGAAAAAGTAGTGGCAAAAGAAGAACTACAAAATTAAAATAAAATTGGAATTTAGATGCAAGAAAAAATAAATAAATTAAGACAATTAAAAATCCTATTTGTAGAAGATGAAGAGGATTTATTGTCAATTATTAGTGATGCTTTAACAAAATTACAAGCTAACTTTGTAACTGCAACTGATGGTTTAAAAGCTTTAGAAGCAATCGAAGCTAATAGTGACATTGAATTAATAGTTACAGATATAAATATGCCTCATATGAATGGTCTTGAATTATTAAAAGCTTTATCTGATAAGGGTATAAAGATTCCAGTTATAATTATGTCTGCCCATACTGAAACAGAATATATAAATAAAGCAAAAGAGTATGGAGTTGCTGAATACTTATTAAAACCTTTCGATTTTATCAAATTTATTGATTTAGTTGCATCATTAGAAATTAAAAATTAAGTTCATTTAATTAAATAACTTGTGCATTTTGCACAAATTATTTAATCTCTATAGATAATATTTTTTGATCTTGCAGAGGCTTATCTCCACCATATCTTCCACTTGTTTCTACATTTTCAAGTTTTTTTACAATATCCATACCTTTTATAACATATCCAAAAATAGTATGTCTACCATTTAACCAATATGTTGAAACTGTAGTTATGAAAAATTGACTTCCATTTGTATTCCTTCCTGCATTTGCCATAGCTAAAATACCTGGTTTATCAAAAATTGCTTTTGGTGAGAATTCATCTTCAAAAGGTTGACCCCATATTGACTCTCCACCTCTTCCTGTTCCTGTTGGATCTCCTCCTTGAATCATGAAATTTTGAATGATTCTATGAAAAATTAATCCATTGTAATAACCATTTTTTGAGTGTGTAATAAAATTCTCAACTGCTTTAGGAGCAATATCTGGTCTTAATTCAATTTCGATATTACCTTGAGAAGTTTTCATAACAGCAACTGGATTTGCTGCAAATAAAAATCCACTAATTGTTAAAATCATTAATATGATTTTTTTCATGCTTATCCTTTATAATATTGTTTCAAAGTGTGTAAAAGTATATTTATTTAGGTTTAAAAAAAAATAAAAAATTCTTTTTTATTAAAATTTAATAAATCTTTGTTAAAATTCGATAAAATGTATAAAATAAAATATAATTTGAACTTGTCAACAATTTTAAAAGGAAAAAGAATTTATGACTTTTGATATGCTATACAGCAAAATACACAGAGCAACTGTTACTGATGCTAACTTAAATTATGTTGGTTCAATTACTGTAGATTCTGAACTTATGGATGCTGCTAAGTTAAGAGTAGGACAAAAAGTAGATATTGTAAATATTAATAATGGTGAGAGATTCCAAACATATGTTATTAAAGGTAAACCTGGAAGTAAAGATATGTGTTTAAATGGAGCTGCTGCTAGAAAAGTAGAAATAGGTGATAAGATTATTGTTATTGCTTATGCTTCATATGATGAATCTGAATTAGATAATTATCAACCAACAGTTGTTTTAGTTGATGATAAAAACAATATTGATTTAATTACACATGAACTTGTAGGAAGTGATTATGTTTGATGGAATTGATTTAAGCAAAATCAACTTAAATGAAGTTATGGGTCAAGTTCAAGAAATGGCTAACAAAGCTAAATCTGAGAACGAATCTAGAATTTTTACTTCAAAAGCTGGTGGTGGAATGGTTGAAATTTCTATCAACGGTAATTCTGAAGTAGTTGATTTGCAAATTGATGATTCTTTACTTGAAGATAAAGATTCACTTCAAATTTTATTGATT
>JALRJW010000013.1 GCA_023268955.1 Aliarcobacter sp.
ATTTTTTCTTACAGGTGGATTTGATCCTATATGGGGTAAATTAAAGAGTTATGTATTTAAAGATCTAATTTCAAAAAGTTTATATGATTCTATAGGATTACATTTTTTTACTGTAATGCAGACTATAAGTGAGGCTGAGAAAACTTCTTTTGAAACATTTGCTAATCGAATTAGTGGAAGTATTTATGTTTTCATCTTCGCTTTAATAGGTTATATCTTCTTATTATTTAAGCATAAAATTTTAATATTTAGTTTACCTATGGTTGGATTAGGTTTCTTGGCTTTATTTGGTGGATTGAGATTTACAATATATGCAGTTCCATTTTTAGCACTAGGGACAGCTTATTTATAGTAGTAATTAGTGATTATTCTGTAAGTAAGTTAAATAATCAAAAAGTAAAAGATTTTATTAGATCTATATTTATATACACATTAGGATTTGTTGTTTTAATTCCTAATCTAAATCATGTAAAAGAGTATAAAGTTAAAACTGTAGTTAATAGTGAGGAAGCACTAGTACTTAATGAGCTAAAAGGTATTTCTAATAGAAATGATTATGTTTTATCATGGTGGGATTATGGATATCCAATTAGGTATTTTGCAGATGTTAAAACATTGATTGATGGAGGAAAGCATAGCGGGTCTGATAATTTTACAGTTGCTTATTCTTTGATATCTCCTCAAAAAAAATCTTACAATATGGCAAAACTAGATGTGTTTTATACTGAGAAATTCTTAAATATGAAAGAAGAAAGAAAGAAATTTCCTCCAACAAATATAGAAAATATGATTATAGATTATGGATACAAAGATAGTAATATTTTTTTAGATAATTTAGACAAAATTGAAATATTACATAAAACTGAAGATATATATTTTTATCTACCAAGTCATATTTTAGATATATTTTCAACAATTACTAAATTTGTAAATTTAGATTTAATGACTGGAAAAGAACAAAAGAATTCATTTATTTACAGTCCTCGTGTGTATGTTGATTTTAATGATAAATTATATTTAGGAAATGACTTTGTAGTTAATCTAAAAGATATGAATATATTAATTGGTGAAAATAAATTTGAGTTAAATAGCTTTATTACTACAAAAAAAGTAGGTAATAAAGTAGAATTAATCAAAAAATCTTTTAATGATAATTCAAATATTATTGTTATTTATATGGAAAATATTGATAGATATATTGTTGTGGATTCAAAAATGCTAGAATCAACATTTGTTGAATTATTTGTTTTTGAAAAATATGATAATAAATTATTCGAACCTATAATAATAAAAGATCACACTAAAGTATATAAATTAAAACAGTAAAGGTTTAATAAAATAGAATCTATGATTCTATATGATAATCATAGATAGCTTTTGCCTCTTTATTCCTTTGTTTTTTTAATTCCATATCGATGTATTTACCAATCTTATCTTGTTTTTCTTTGAATGCAAGTGTGATTTTTCTTTTAGATGGAATATGCTCATAAATCTGGAAATTAGCTTCATGCTGCCTTTTGCTGCACAACTTGGACGTAGGGCCAAGGTATCTGTAGCGCAATAGCTACTTGCCCGTAGTTAATGGTATGACTCACCTGAGGGGCAAACTGCGAATACATTAGCCCCTCTTGACTCTGCCTTACAATGTCTAGACGCGCAAGGGAATAGATAACCCTAAACAAGTGCAAGTCTGGGTAATCAGGG
>JALRJW010000240.1 GCA_023268955.1 Aliarcobacter sp.
TTTGATATTCTTCATGAATAACTTTTCGAACACTAGTTTCGATCATAGCTTGCATTTCATCTCTTGAAAATAAATACTTAATAACTTTATAAGTTTTTGCATCAATTACAGCAACATGATTTGCTGGTCCTAGAGCTACAAAAGCATATTTACCATCACTTGTTAATTTAATACCAACAGGTTGTATTAAATCTTTAAATATTCCTGGAATTTTAAACCCTAACTTTACAATACTCTCTTTTGTTTTTGTATCAATAACCATTACTGTTCCACCAATTTCTGATGAAGCCCATACTTTATCTCCAGTTTTTGTAAACTCAATATGTCTTGGTCTTTCATCAACTAGAGTATTATGAATAATCTCTTTTGAAGTTGTATCAATCCAATGTAAGAAATTAGAAGTTTCTGATGTGTTTATAGCTACTGTACCATCTGGACTAACTGCCATACCTTCAGGTTCAAGCCCAACTTCAATTTGAGAAACAACTAATTTTTTTTCAATATCAACAACAGTTACAATTCCATCATCTTCATTTGAAATATATAACTCTTTGTTATCAGGAGTTAAGGCAAATTGTTCTGGGTCTGCACCTGATGGTAAATCATATAAAATTTTTCCAGTTTTTGTATCCATCGCTTGTACTGTATCATCATCACTAGCACAAATATATAATTTTGAATAATCACTTGTTAGTGTAATACCTCTTGGTCTTTGACCTACATCATAAGTTTTTACAACTTCATCTGTTTTTGAGTCAATTACAGTGATTGTATTATCTTTTTCATTTGATACAAATACTAAGTCTGCTAGTAAAGTTGAACTTAGAAAAGCTACTAATCCTATTTTTTTTAACATTTTTACTCCTAAAAGTTTAAAATATAATATTTAGTTATTTAAAAAAACTTTTATTATTTAACTATAAATATAGCTCTTTCTCTATCACTTTTAGCTGAAGGTAAACCTAAAGAAAAAGTACCTGGCTTAATTGGAACAAAAGTTAATTCTAATTCACCCTCATCATCAAATTCAAATCCATCTAAACCTAAAGGTCTGATTTCAATATCATTAATTACAACTTCATTAACCCAAATATTTCTAAAAAACTCAGGCCCTACAATTGGCACTTCTCTTGAACCGTCACTTTTAAGAGTAATTTTATAATATTTACCAGCTTCTAAGTTGTATGGCTTTTCAGCTAAAGCTTTACCTGCACCTATTGTAATTGGCTCTAAAGTTGTTCTAGAGTGTAGTAACCCTTTAATATTATTTGCTATTGCAAATTCACTTGTCAATACTAATGCAGCTAAAGACAATATCAATTTTTTCATTTTAAATCCTTTTATTAATTTAAATCATGATAACAGATTGATGTAGCAAGAATGTAGCGATTTTATATTTGAGTAAAAAATTGAGAAATTTATTGTTTTGCTAACTTGGAGGGAGAATCTCCAAGTTATAGTATTATTTTATGTTAGTCATTTTCAAATCTGCACGAGTATTTAAATTTATATTAAAAAGAATATTCAACTTCAATAATATATTTTTGATAATCATCATTGCTATCTTGTGCATCAACATTTACAAACAATAATCCAACTTCTAAAACATCATCAATAATTTCAATTTCTGAAGAAAGATTTAATTCTTTTTCTTTATTATCTTCATATTTTGTTTCACCATACAATGCTGTTAATGAAATATCTCCAATACCATAAGTAGCAGAAGCATAGATAGTTCTAGCATCTAAATCATAAACATACTTACCATCTTCAAAAGGATTTATATTATCACCTAATTCTAAATCAGAGATGATTGACCCTGCACCATCTTTATTTGTTTTAACATATCCTAAAGATACAGCTGCACCAAGTACTTCAGCATCAGCTTTTAAGTGAAAAATTGACCCATCTTCAAATCCTGAATTTGCTTTTTCATTTGATATAGCATATTGAGCTTCAAATTCAACATTGTCCATATAATATCTTGCTTTCATACCGTATAACTGACTTAAATCAGGTGCATTATAATAATATGGATTTAATTCAAAATCTGCTATTCCAGTATAAATAGCATCAACAACATAAATACCTTTTGTATTATTTATTCTTTGAAATCCATCACTTAATTCATCAGCATCAGCAAATGCAATTCTATTTGAAAAACCAACTAAAATAGATGTATTTTCTAAAGCACTTGTTTCAGCTATAAATGCTTCATGATAATCTTGTAACCATTCTAAATTTAATTCTTGTCTTCCAACTTTAAACATTGAATTATTAGTTTCATATCTAATATTTGCCTCAGTTAACATAGCACTTGATTCAACGTCAGCTGCACCATTATGATTTTCGGCAAAAACATGAGCTCCTAAAAAAGCAACTTTTCCTGTAAATCCATTATAAGATGCTGTTTCAAATCCAAGACCCACTGTTCCTGTTAACATTCCTTCATCTAGATTTGTACCACTTTTTTTTGTATGAATACCATATGTTTCTAAAGAACCAGATACCGTCCCACTTTTAAAAGCTTCATCTAAATTATCAGTAGCTAATACTAAGCTACATGATAATATTAAACCTGAAGCGATTAATCCTAAATTTCTTTTCATTTTTTATCCTTATTTTTTATTCTCTAAATTACTTACCTTCAGGCTTCATTGCTAAGCCCCATGGATATCTTCCAACTTTAATAGTTTTTTCAACTTTTAAATTTTCAACATCAATTACAGATACATCTCCACTTACACCATTTGTTGTATAAAGTTTTTTCTCGTCATCTGAAAACTCTAACATCCAAACTCTATTTCCAACTAATAAATACTTAATAACTTTGTAAGTTTTTGCATCAATAACAGCAACATGATTAGCAGGTCCTAAACCTACAAATGCATATTTCCCATCACTTGTTAATTTAATCCCAACAGGCTGAATTAAATCTTTAAAGATTCTAGGAATTCTGAATTTAATTTTTGCAATTGCTTCTTTTGAAGCAGAATCAACAACCATTACTGTTCCACCAATTTCACTTGATGCCCATACTTTATCACCAGTTTTAGTAAACTCAATATGTCTTGGTCTTTGGTCAACTAAAGTATTGTGAATAATTTTCTTAGTTTTTGTATCTATCCAGTGTAAAAAATTTGATGTTTCAGTTGTATTGATTGCTACAGTTCCATCTGGACTTACAGCCATACCTTCTGGTTCAACACCAACTTCAATTTGTCCTAAAACTGATCTTTTTTCTGTATCAACAACTGTTACAATTGCATCATCTTCATTAGAGATATATAATTCTTTATTATCTGGTGTTAAAGCAAATTGCTCTGGATCATCTCCAGATGGCAAATCATATATTATTTGATTAGTTTTAGTATCCATTACTTGAACTGTATCATCATCACTTGCACAAATATACAGCTTACTATAGTCTTTACTAAGTAAAATACCTCTTGGTCTTTGACCAACATTTATTGTATTAACTACTTTATTAGTTACCGTATCAATAACACTAATTGTGTTATCTTTTTCATTTGATACATACATAGTATCAGCAAACAAGCTAGCTGCTAATAACCCTGATATCATTATTTTTTTCATAATTATCCTTTATGTTTCACGAGTTTAGATTGTATATAAAATATATAGCAAGGGTTTAGCAATCTATATAAATTTCAAAATTTTATTTTGCTAAAGTAAAGCTATAATTCTTTTGTATATTAATATAAATAAATTCGAAGGACAAAAAATGAAAATGTTAATCTCAATTTTATTTCTTATTTGTTTTGCAAATGCAAATATGTTAGAAGTAAAAATTATGTATCTTGAACAAAAGATTGAAAAACCCCCTGTATTATCAAATGTTATAGATGAACCAGAAGATTTAGGACTTCAAGGTGCTCAAATAGCTATAAAAGATAGTAATAAAAGTGCAAAATTTTTAAATCAACACTTTAGTTTAGTTGAAAAAATCTCTTATGAAAAAGAGGAATTAAAAAATGAATTTGAAAAATTCATAAACGAAGGTAACTCTTATGTTGTATTAAATGTTGAAGATGATTTCTTAAAAGAGTTACTAAATAACCCACTTTCAAAAAAAGCTTTACTAATAAATGCTAGTAGTCAAACAACTGCTTTAAGAAAAAATTATTGTCAAACAAATCTAATCCATACAATCCCAAGTAATGCAATGCTATATGATGGTTTAATTCAATTTTTAATAAAAAGAAATTTCAAAGATATCTTTTTAATTTCTGGACAAAATCCAAAGGATAAATTAATCCTTGAAGATGCAAAAAGAGCAATTAAAAAATTTGGAGCTAAAGTTGTGAAAGAAAAAACATGGGATGAAAACACTGATATTAGAAGAAAAGCAAGTGCAGAATTCCCTGTATTTACACAAGGTGGAGATTATGATTTAATCATGTTAGCTGATTATTATGGTGACTTTGGAGAGTTTATGTATTTTAATACTTGGCTTCCTAGACCAATAGCTGGTACACAAGGATTAACTCCTGTTGCGTGGCATAAAGTAATTGAAGCTTGGGGAGCAGCTCAAATGCAAAATAGATTTGAAAAAACAGCAAAAAGATGGATGCAATCAAAGGATTATTCAAACTGGATTGCAATTAGATCTATAATTACAGCAATTACTAAAACTAAAAGTGCTGATTTACAAAAAAATATTGACTTAATCAGATCAAAAGATTTTGATGTTGCAGCATATATGGGAAGAAAACTATCATTTAGAGATTATAACGGTCAATTAAGAATGCCAATTTCTCTTGTTCAACCAAGGGCTTTAATTTCAACTTCTCCACAAGATGGCTTTTTACATCCAACAACTGATTTAGATACTCTTGGAATCGCACCATTTGAAATGGAGTGTAAAAAGTGATTAAAAAGTTTTTAATCACTACTTTTTTAGTACTAGGATTTAATATAAATCTTAGTGCTTATGATACTTTTGATAAAGAAGAAATTTGGACTGTTAAAACAGAAAGTAATTTTCAAGATAGTTATTTAAATCTTAAAAATGAAATTATCCACAATGGTTTTGTAATAGTTCATGAGTTAGATTTAGCAAAATCAACAGGAAAAGTTGCCGAAGCTTTTGATAAAGAAGCTGTATTTAAAAAAGCTAAAAACTTAATGATTTGTAAAAGTAGTTTGACTTTACAAATGCATGAAGAAAACATCGAGAATGTTACTTATTGTCCAATGGTTATATCAGTTTATGAATATGATAATAAGTCTTATATTTCATATAGAAAATATCATAAATATAAAGATTCAGATACTATAAGTGATACTATTAATTCTCTTTTAAAAGAAACAATTATAAAAAGTTTGGATTAATATTTTCCAAACTCTTTATATGTTTTATCTTCAAAAATTACAAATACTGTTTTAACTTCTTTGTCATTTTCATAAGCAGGCAATGACAAACCTATCGCATTATCAGGTTTTTTAGCCATAAAATCTTCTATAGCTTTTACAGGAACATTACCTTCAATAACCATATCATTAAAAAATGTTGTATTACAAGATCTAATTTCTCTTGGAATTCCCACATCATTTTTAACATTTGCAACAGTAATCATAGAAATTATATCTACATCATTTGTAAGTTTTTTCATATCATCCAACCACTCTTGAGGACATGAACTTGATGTTGGTTGTAATATCTGCATTTTTTTCATATCTTGACCAGCTAAGATAGTACTAGCACATAAGATTAAACCTAATATTGTTTTTTTCATTTTTATAATTCTCCTTTTAAAATATTTGGGTATTTTTCAAATATCTCATTTTTGATTTCATCTATTTGTTTTATATTAAACTCTTGATTATTAGGATTTTTAAATTCATGAATAATCTTTGCTGGCTCTTTTTTGAAAAAATTATTCTGTCATGCAAACGACTATCTCTTCCTTGCCAAAATTCAAATAATTCTGGCTTTAGAATATAACCTCCCCAATTGCTTGGTCT
>JALRJW010000040.1 GCA_023268955.1 Aliarcobacter sp.
GCTTTGTAATTGTGGATGAAGTTGACTCAATTTTAATTGATGAGGCTAGAACACCACTTATTATTTCAGGACCAACAAATCATAAAAAATCTGACTATTTAAAAGCAAATCAAGTAGCAATGAGCCTAGAAAAAGGTGAATTGATTGAGCCAAAAAATGCAAGTGAAAAACCTACAACAACTGGTGATTTCTATGTTGATGAAAAAAACAAAGCTGTAATTATCACAGAACAAGGCTTTGAAAATGCAGAAAAACTATTTGGAGTTGATAACTTATATTCACTAGAAAATGCAATGCTATCTCACTCTTTAGATCAAGCATTAAAAGCTAACTATGTTTTTAATATTGATGTAGATTATGTTGTAAGAGACAATGAAGTTATTATTGTTGATGAATTTACAGGTAGATTAAGTGAAGGAAGAAGATTTAGTGAAGGTCTTCACCAAGCTATTGAGGCAAAAGAAGGTGTTACAGTTCAAGAGGAATCTCAAACTTTAGCAGATATTACGTTCCAAAATTACTTTAGAATGTATGATAAATTAGCTGGTATGACAGGAACTGCTCAAACAGAAGCAACAGAGTTTTCTGAAATCTATAAATTAGATGTTGTTTCAATTCCTACAAATGTTCCTATTGCAAGAATCGATAAAAATGACTTAATTTATAAAACAGAAAGAGAAAAATTCAATGCTGTTTGCGATAAAATCAAAGAGTTCCATGAAAAAGGTCAACCTGTATTAGTGGGAACGGCTTCGATTGAAAAATCAGAAGCATTACATAAAATTCTATCTGCTAAAAAAATTCCTCATACAGTTTTAAATGCAAAACAACACGAAAAAGAAGGAAAAATTATTGCAGACGCTGGTCAAAAAGGTGCTGTAACAATTGCTACAAATATGGCAGGTAGAGGTGTTGATATTAAATTAACCAAAGAAATTTTAGACCTTGGTGGTTTAGCAATCATTGGTACAGAAAGACATGAATCAAGAAGAATTGACAACCAATTAAGAGGAAGAGCAGGAAGACAAGGTGATGTTGGGGAATCTCAGTTTTACTTATCTTTAGAAGATAATTTATTAAGAATCTTCGGAAGTGATAAGATTTCTGCAATTATGGATAGACTTGGAATTGAAGAAGGTGAGCATATTGAATCAAAAATGGTAACAAGAGCCGTTGAAAATGCTCAGAAAAAAGTTGAATCTATGCACTTTGAATCAAGAAAACACCTACTTGAATATGATGATGTTGCAAATCAACAAAGAAAAGTAGTTTATAAATTTAGAAATGACCTATTAAAACCTGATTATGATATTGCTTCTAAACTTGATGAAAATAGAAATGAATATATTTCAAACTTACTTGCAAATGCTGAAATTTTAGATGGTATGCCAAGTGAAGATTACAACTATGATTTTGTAATTACGAAATTAAAAGAAGAGCTTAGATTAGGTTTAGAAATTGAAGATATTAAATCTGAAACTTATGAAGAGTTATTTGGAAAACTATTTAACATAATTAAAACTATGTATGAGCAAAAAATGAGTGTTGCAGCACCTGAACAAAAAAGTGAAATCGAAAGAATTGTTTACTTACAAATTTTAGATAATGCATGGAGAGACCATTTATACGCTATGGATACTTTAAAAGCAGGTATTGGATTAAGAGGTTACAACCAAAAAGATCCACTTGTAGAGTATAAAAAAGAATCATATAATATGTTTATGGAGTTCATCACAAACATTAAATCTGAAATCATCAAAGTATTATTTGCTATTCAACTTCAATCAAGAGATGATGCAGCTCAAGAACAAGAAGCGCTACAAAGAATGAAAGAAGAGATGGAAGAATCAGCAACAGCTGGTGCTTCAACTAATGTAGCTCAAAGAGAAGTTCAAAGCAGTGATAAAAAAATTGCTAGAAATGACCCATGTCCATGTGGAAGTGGTAATAAATATAAAAACTGTTGTGGGAAAAGTGGACCTAAAAGAGGTTTAGTTTCAGGAAACTGATTTGAACAAAAAATTAATTAACTTCATTATCAAAAAATATCTAAAATTTGATAAGAAAAATCCTTTTATTTCAATAAGTGCTATTTTAGCATTTATTGGAGTTGCTATTGGTGTTATGGTTTTGATTTTATCTATGGCTATAATGAACGGTACAGCAAAAGAGTTTGAAAAAAAACTTTTTACAATGAACTATCCTTTGACTATCTATCCAAAGTTTTCAACATTAAACACTGAGATTTTAACAAATCTTGAAGAAAAATTTCCACATTTGATATTTTCTCCATATATTACTTCTCAAGTGATTCTGCAAAATAGTGATAATATGAGTGGTGGAATTTTATATGGTGTTTATCCAGATAGAGAAAAAAAGATAAACTCAATATTTAATGAAGCTCTAAAAGAAAAAGACCTAAAAAAATATGAAATCTTAGTTGGTGCTGGTATAAAAGATGAACTTTATTTAGTTGATAATGAAAAAGTTACCCTATTTTTCACTAGTTTAAATCCTGCTGGTTTTACAAATTTACCTAAAATGAAAAGATTTAAATATATAGAAAATTTCAAATCTGGTTTAAATGCCTATGATAAAGCATATGTTTACACGCACATTTCATCTTTACAAACAATTTTAAACAAAGATAAAAGCTATTTTGATGGTATACACATTTTTACAAATGATGCCTTTAAAGATATAAAATTAATTCAAGAAGCAGTTGGACCTAGTTTTGGAGTTGTTGGATGGTGGCAACAAAACGGTAATTTCTTTGCAGCCATGCAAATGGAAAAAACAGCCCTATTTATAGTTTTAATGTTAATTATTTTAGTGGCTT
>JALRJW010000048.1 GCA_023268955.1 Aliarcobacter sp.
TGCTGATTTGAAAAATGGTGTTAATGAATCAATATATTCATCTTTTGGTAAGAAACATTTAATTCTAATTCTTTTATGTTTTGATAAAGATAAGAATTCATAAAATACTTCAAATCCACCTTTTTGTGCTAAATAATCAATTGCAGAAAGCTCCATTAACATATCGTATTCTAAACTGTTTTTTAAAAGCTTCACGCAAGAAATTAAAAAAGCTTTATCAATAACTACAACTAAATGCGTATGCTCAATATAAGCATCTTTAACAGAAATAGAGTAGTTAATCTCTTCAAAATCTTTTGAAAAGATTTCATCTTCAGCTATAGCATATCTAGGAACTTGAGGACCTACGAAAAATCTATCAGAAAAATAAGCTTGTCTTTGTACGTTGTCTTTGTTTTTATACTTTCTCATTTACACTAACCTTTTTTTCTTGTGAGCTCTAAAAATTGATTCAGTTCTAATTTTCTTTTGAAGAGTCATTAAAGCATATTGTAAAGTTTCAGGTCTTGGTGCACAACCAGGTAAATAAATATCAACAGGTATAATTCTATCAGCACCTTGAACAGTTGCATACGTATTAAACATACCCCCTGTGTTTGCACATGAACCCATTGAGATAACCCATTTTGGATCAGGCATTTGATCATATAATCTTCTCATGAACTCAGCGTGTTTTTTAGTTAAAGTTCCTGCAATAATCAATACATCCGATTGTCTAGGAGATGCTCTAAAAATAGTACCGAATCTATCGAAGTCATATCTTGATGCACCCGTTGCCATCATTTCAATAGCACAACATGCTAATCCATAAGTCATAGGCCATAAAGAGTTCGATCTACCAAAATTTACTAACTTATCAATAGTAGTTAGTTTAACTGCAGCACCACCATCTTGTAAATAGTTTATTTTATGCTGTGCCATTCAAGCGCTCCTTTTTTCCATGCATATAAGAATCCAATAGCTAAAAGTGTGATAAATAATATCATTTCAACAAAACCAAACCAACCAAGTAGTTTAAAGTTAATAGCCCATGGGAACATAAAAATAATCTCTACATCAAATAAAATAAATAGTAAAGCTATTAAATAAAACTGCGTAGATATTGTATTTGGTTGCTTTGTAACCTCTGGTCCACACTCATATAATGTAGTTTTTAACTTCTCAGTATCTAGTCTTGCAATCTTTCTTGAAACAAATCTAGCTGCTGCAACAGTAGCAATAAACGCTCCAAAAGTTACTACAAACATAACAAATGCACCAAAATAAGGATGTGCAAATTCCATATGTGTCATTTTTTTTCCTTTAAATGAAAAACTTTTAACAATTTTTGTATAGATATTATCCAAATAGTGATGAATTATCACTTATTCAAAAAAACTTATGAGTATCATAATTAAATCAAATAGATATGTTGCTTAGGCATTTACATGCAGCAAAATTAAAAAAATTAATGGTACAAAATGAAACAATAATTTCGCCAATATTGCTATATTCATGCTATTTTGATTTTTTTGGAGTTTACTATGAAAGTATGTAATTAATATGTAAACTCTTAAAAATTAAATTTTAAGAGTTTTTTTAAGTGTTTCGTTTTGTAATAAAATTTAAGTCTTTTTAAAAGAACCCTACTTTATTTTCAGAATCAAATTGACCTTTTTCCTCTTTTGTAATTTGTTCAAGGAAATCAGATAATTTAAACAGTGGCTCATCCATAGCAGCAATTTTATATGCTGTATTTTTAATAACAAGTTCAATTTGTCCACCTGTTAACTCATGACTTGCTAA
>JALRJW010000049.1 GCA_023268955.1 Aliarcobacter sp.
AATCGAATAGCATCTTCAGGTATGACTGGCTCTGTTCCTGATGAATTAAACAAACATGATAAAATTCATATTTTAAACCTAGGCGGTGTTATTGGAAATTGTAAAGACTTTAATATTCTTTTAGGACCTGCAACAATTACCAATTGCGTTTCGATTTTTAGGTTGATAGTACGCGCTGAATATTCGTGGCGTGTTTCACTGGCACCCTGCAAATTTTTTTACCCCTTGATCAGGTGGTTTGCAGGACTGAACGAAAACGCCGGCAACAATTGGGTGGCACAAGGTGCTCCAAATAAATGGAAAGATATGGTTAAAAAAATCCAAAGAGGATTTGATACAAAAGGTCCAGTATTTATTAATGCTATGTCTGCTTGTACAACTGAGTGGAAATTTGCTCCTAATCAAACTATCGAAGTTTCTGATTTAGCAGTTGATTCACTTGTTTTCCCATTATATGAAATTATTGATGGAAGAGAATTAAACATCACTTATAGACCAAAAAACATTGTTCCAGTTAGAGATTATTTAGGTGCACAACCAAGATTTAAACACTTATTTAAACCTGAAAATGAGTATTTAATTGAAGAATGGCAAAAAAGAATTGATGAAAGATGGGCATTCTTACAAAAAAGAGAAGAAATTAGAATGTAATTTCCCCCTATGCTTGCCTAAGGTTTTCCTCCTTTATTTACTCCTTAGGCAAAGCAAATAACTATAATAAATCAATATCAATTTAAAAGGCTTATTGTATGTCCCTTTTTTCAATAGGCCTTTTAATCTTATACAACACAACTTTTTCATATAATTTCAAAAAATCAACTAGGCTTTGTTTTGACCATAGATTTCCAAAATATCTTAAAAATGTTTATTGCACTTTTTATTGGAGTAATTGGTAGTCTGTTTTTTATATTTTTAAATCTACCTTTGCCTTGGCTTTTAGGCTCTATTTTTGCAGTTTCTTTAGCAATTAGATTTGATAATCTTAAAATTTCTTCACCAAAACCCTTTTCAACTCCAGCAAGAATATTAATAGGAATTACAATAGGGAGTGCCTTTACTCCTGAGATTTTAGAGTTTTTGGATTTGTATTTTTATAGTATTTTACTAGTGATACCCTACACTTTAATCACCATAATTGCTGGAATGTACTACTATCATAAATATATTGGATTTGATAAAAAAACAGCTTATTTAAGCTCTATGCCAGGTGGAGTAGTTGAGATGGTAATAATTGGGGAAGAGATAAAAGCAAATATCTCTAAAATCACTTTAGTTCAATCTTCAAGACTATTTTTTATAGTTATTACCCTACCCTTTGTTATTCAATATATTTTCAAAGTTGATATTGCTGGAAATAAACTTATTACTACTCCATTAGCAAGTATTGATTTTATGGCATTTATATATCTTTTTATTGCTGGAAGTATTGGTGGAATAATTGCAAAAAAAATCAAACTTTCAGCTGCATTTTTAATAGGACCAATGCTTGTTAGTATTGCTTTACATTCAACGGGACTTAGTCATGCTATTACACCTGATGAACTTTTAAAATTTGTACAAGTTGTATTTGGGACAATTATCGGTTTTACTTTTAAGGGTGTTAAAATCTCTGAAGTTATTAAAATACTTTTTAGTACCTTTGGACATTTTATTATCTTAGCAATTATTTCTATTATATTCATTTATATAGCCTTTAATCTTTTTGGTTTTCCTATTATTTCAACTTTACTTGCATTTAGTCCAGGAGGACAAGCTGAAATAAACTTAATAGCTATTTTAGTGGCTGCAAATGTTCCTTATATCACTTTACACCATATAGTTAGACTTTTTATTGTTATGAATTTAGCTCCTATTTTTGCTAAAAGAATCAAGGATTAGAGAAATTTAATTCTTTTCATTTTCATTTCATCTTCATACTTTAAAATTCTTCTACAAATAAAATAAAGGATTTTAAGATGAAAAAAACAGGATATTTTGTAAGTGGTATAGTTGGATTAGGTTTACTTGGTGGAATAGCTTTGGCAAGTGATATTGAACTTGATGATAAGAAAAAAGATTTAGAAATAAAAAGTTCAATTCAAGTAAAAGATGATATTAGTGAATCAAAAGAGATGAGTTTAGCTAAAATTGATGCTTTTGAAGTTTGCAAATTAGTTAAAAATCATGTCGCTGGAAAGATTATGAATATTAATCTTGAAAACGATGAAGGAAACTTAGTATATCATTTAGAAGTAATAAAAGATAATGGTCAAAATCTTGAATTAGTTGTTGATGCAGGAAATGGAAAAGTATTGCATGAACAAATTGATACAAAAGACAAAGAAGACGAAAATGACCATGAAAAAGCTTAGGATATAGTTTTAAATGAAGATTTTACTTGTTGAAGATGATGAACATATTATAAATTTTTTGCAAAAAGGTCTAATTGAAGAAGGTCATAAACTTGAAATTTCAAGTGATGGAGAAGAAGCTGAATATTTAGCTTCAATAAATTATTATGACCTTATAATTTTAGATTGGATGTTGCCAAATAAAAATGGTGTAGAGATTTTAGAGTCAATTAGAAAAAATGATATTTCTACACCTGTTATTATGTTAACTGCAAAAAGTGAAATCAATGACAAAGTAAAAGCCCTTAGAACAGGTGCTGATGATTATTTAACAAAACCATTTTCTTTTATGGAATTGCTTGCAAGAATTGAAGCATTAAATAGAAGAAGTCTTAGTGAAGGTAAAAATATCATTCAAATAAAAGATTTGATAATAGATATTAATCAGAAAAGTGTAACTAAAAACAATGAACCATTAGTTTTAACAGCAAAAGAGTATGAGTTACTTTTATATTTAATAAAAAATAAGAACTCTATGGTATCAATGGCAATGATTGAAGAAAATCTTTGGAATACTGATGAATTTATAAATAGCAATGTAGTTCAGGTTACAATTTATCACTTAAGAAAAAAGATTGGTAAAGATATGATTATTAGTTTTAGAGGATTAGGATATAAAATTGAAGTTTAAAAGTCTAAAAACAAAACTACTTTTCTGGTTTGCGAACACCACATTTATAGTATTATTGGTTTTTAGTTTCTCTTTTTATTTCATATTAAAAAATACCATATATTCTAATATAGAAACAAAACTTTCAAAAGAAAGTTTATATATTCAAAATAATTTCGAAAAATTTAAAAACAGTATTGAAAAAGATGATTTTATATCTTCAAATGTTGGGATTTTCAAAGATAAGAAACTACTTTCAAAAAATGAGAATTTTAAACTTGAAGATGTAAAATCAAATCTAAACTCTAAAAAAGTGTTTATGCTTATTGATAATAATGAAAATCTTCAAGCAATAAATATTTTAAAATATAAAGAATATACAATAGTTTCTTATCAAAAAGATATTGATAATAAACTAGAACATATTATTGATACGATGCTTTTAGTTGAGCCTATTTTATTTTTAATTCTTCTATTTTTAGCAAATAAAACCCTTGATAAAATATTAATTCCCATTAATAATCTAACTAAAACTACAAATGAAATTACTATAAAAAATTTTCAAGAAACAATACCCTTAGAAAAAGAGAATAATGAACTCTCAAAATTAACTCAATCATTTAATACAATGATAAATAGATTGCAAGAAGGTGTTGAAAAACTAGATAGATTTAACAGTGATGTTTCCCATGAACTTAAAACTCCACTTACAGTAATCAAAGGTGAAATTGAATTATCTTTAATGAAAGATAGACCAAAAGAATACTATCAAGAAAGTTTGCAAACTATAAATTTTGAGATAAATCAAATGGAAAAAATCATAAACAATCTTTTGCTTTTAACAAAATACACAAAAACAAATATCACAAAAACTTTTGAAACAATACATCTTGATGCAATCTTATTGAATATAATTTATAACTATGATAAACAACTAAAAAATAAAAATATTGATTTAAAAATTAAAACTATTGAGAATATAAAAATGAACGCTAACCAGGTTTTAATAGAATCAATTTTTTCAAATTTAATTGATAATGCAATAAAATATTCCCCGAAAAACACAAATATAACTATTTCTTTATTTAAGGATGAATATGATGAAAAACTTCATTTTATAATAGAAGATGAAGGAATTGGAATAAAAAAAGAAGAATTGCCTTATATAACAGATAAATTTTATAGAATTGATGATTCTAGAAGTAAAAAAATTGATGGTTTTGGTCTAGGTTTATCAATAGTTAAAAATGGTATTGAACTGCATAATGGTGAACTTCTTGTAGATTCTGAAATAAATATTGGAACAAAAATAGAAGTTATTTTCTAAATTAAATCTACCTCTTTTTTCTTTTCTTTCTCATTTCATCCTCATTTCATTTTCACTTTTTATAATTCTTTATATTAAAACAAAAAGGATTTAAAATGTTAAAAATTGGTTTATTAGGATTAGGTTTAATTGCAGGAAGTTTATTTGCTCAAGATAACAGCACAGCTATTTCAACTACAACTTTACATGGTTACAGTGCAAAATTTTTTCAAAATGGTGACATAAAACTTTATGATAATAGTAAATTATTAAAAAATGAAAATGTTGATGTTATTTTATATACTCCAAATCATAAAGAAATTACATATAAAAATATAGATTTCAAACAAAATAAATATCATATCAATACTGATTTCTCACAAAAAGGCAAATATACATATGTAGTTAAATTTAGTAATTTTCCAGGTGGTGTAAATCACTTTTTAAGAGGGAATATTAACCTTTAAAATATAAGTGTCAATGCTGAATTGACAATTTATACACGATTGGTTAACAAAATTTAACTAAAATAAAAAGATTTTAAAAAAAAGGTTTCATTTGAAATTAACTCAATACTCTTTAATACTCATTGTTTCACTATTCTTGGGTGTATTTTACAATTTTTCATTTTTTTCTAATGTAACTGGTGTTTATCCATTTGCTGATAATCCATTTTTCGTTTCATCACTATTTGTAGTTTTAGTTGGTTTTACAGCCTTTTTATTCTCTTTATTTGCTTCTAAATACACTACAAAACCTTTATTAATTTTGATTACTTTTATTTCTGCATATACAGCATATTTCATGGATACATATCATGTAGTAATAGACAGTGATATGATTAGAAATACTATGCAAACTAATCTTGCTGAATCTTTAGATTTATTTACTATGAAATTAGTTGTTTATGTTCTTTTACTTGGTGTTATTCCTTCATTTTTAATTTATAAAGCTAAAGTTGAATACAAAACTTTTGGTAAAGAAGCACTTGCAAAAGTAATAACTCTTGTTTTATTATT
>JALRJW010000071.1 GCA_023268955.1 Aliarcobacter sp.
TTGGAAAAAAATTTGGGAAGAAAACAAGATTTAACAAGGCCCACAAATTGTAGGCCTTGTTAATTTAACAATTAATCTCTTATTGCGTAAGCACGAACACCAACTTCAGCATGGTCCGTACCAAGTTTTTCAGCAGACTTACTTATTCTTAATCCTATAGTGGCTTTTAAACCTGTAAAGACAATGTAAGAACAAACAAAGCTGAAAACTACTACAGAAACAACTCCAATAATTTGAGTACCAAAAGAAGTACCAGAATTACTTAAAGGTGTAACTAAAGTTCCAAAAACTCCAGCAAATAAATGTACAGGTATTGCACCCACCACATCATCTAACTGTAAATTTTCTAAAAGTTTAGTTCCGTAATACATAATTATTGCACCACCTGATCCAATTATCATTGCTAAAACTGGTGAAGGTGTAGAAGGTTCTGCAGTAATTGCAACTAAACCAGCTAAAGCACCATTTAACATCATTACAATATCAGTTTTACCGCCAACTATTCTTGTTAAAGCTGCTGCCATAACTGTTCCCGCTGCTCCTGCTAAGTGAGTGTTCACTGCAATTTTTGAAATTGCATTCACATCATCAAACGTTCCCATAGCTAATTGACTGAAACCATTAAACCCAAACCATCCAAACCAAAGCAAGAATGTTCCAAGAGTTACTAATGGAATACTTGAAGCCGCAAATGGTACCATTGCTTTACTTTCACCGCTTCTAGAAAATCTTCCTTCCCTAGCTCCAAGAACAATAACCCCGGCTAATGCTGCTGCACCACCGCAAGCATGAACCAAAGTTGAACCAGCAAAGTCAGAGAAACCCAAAGTTGATAACCAACCTCCTCCCCATTGCCATCCCATTGAAATTGGATAAATGATTCCTGCCATCAATGTAGCAAAAATAAAAAAAGGCCAAATTTTAATTCTCTCTGCTACAGCACCAGATACAATTGATACGGTCGCACAAACGAACATCGTTTGATAGAAGAAATCTGAATAACCAGAGTATCCTGTTTCTATATCTGAAGAGTCTCTCCAAATACTAAAAGAACCAATGTAGCCTCCCTCAGGTATACCGTAAGCTAAATTATAACCCACAAAGAAAAAAAGAAATTTAAAAAATTTGATTAAAAAGTACTAATTAAAAATTATTAATTAAAACAGTTCCAGCATTTTTGTAACTTCATCTACAGGATAGGTTTTTAAATCTAATTTTAAACTAGGTTTTAAAGCAACAACTGCTTTTTTAATACCCTGAGCTTGAGCTTCTTTTAATCTTAAATCAATACTGTAAACATCTTTTATTTCACCTGTTAATGAAACTTCACCAACAAAAACTGACTCTTTTGAAAGAGGTCTGTTTCTAAAACTTGAAATAATAGCTGCAATTACAGCTAAATCAGCAGAACTCTCTTTAATTTTTATTCCACCTGAAATATTTATAAATACATCATAAGAATTTAAAGGTAAATCAATCTTTTTTTCAAGTAGGGCTAAGAGCATATTAAGTCTATTTGCATCAAATCCTGTTGCACTTCTTTTTGGATTTGGATAGGTACTTTCTGTTACAAGTGCTTGAACTTCAAGTATTAAAGCACGACTTCCTTCCATAACAACCGTTAGTGCTGAACCACTTTGAGCTTTACTTTTATCAAAGAATTTTGAGTTAATATCCTTAGCACTAATTAAACCTTCTGCTGTCATTTCAAAAATACCAATTTCGCTAGTTGAACCAAATCTATTTTTAAATCCCCTAAGCATTCTTAACTCTTTGCTTGCTTCCCCTTCAAAATATAAAACAGTATCAACCATATGCTCCAAAACTCTAGGTCCAGCGATACTTCCATCTTTTGTAATATGTCCAATTATAAACATAGCTAGATTTGATTCTTTTGCTTTTCTCATAAGCTCAAAAGTGATTTCTCTAACTTGTGAGACACTTCCTGGAGCACTAGTTAGATTTGATGAATAAATTGTTTGTATAGAATCTATTATGCATACTTCATAATTTTCCCTTAAAAATTCATCTTGAATCTCTTCAAGTTTTATTTCACTTAATAAAAAAAGTTCATCGTGATTTGCATCAAGTCTATTTGCTCTTAGTTTTATTTGACCAGCACTCTCTTCACCTGAAACATACAAAACTTTTTTTCCTGATTTTGCGATGCTACCTGCTACTTTTAGAAGTAGAGTTGATTTACCAACACCTGGACTTCCACCAATTAGTGTTAAACTTCCAGGAACTATTCCTCCACCTAAAACTAAATCAAACTCTTCATTATGTGAAGAAAATCTAGTAACATCATCTTGTTGTATTTGTGTGATTGGTTTTGCTTTTGAAGATGTGTTTATTACTTTTGATGTTTGTTTTAAAACTTCTTGCTGTTCTTGATTTAACTCAATAAAACTATCCCATGAACTACAATTTGGGCATTTACCAAGCCATTTTGTTGATTGTTCTCCACAGTGTTGACATTCAAAAAGTGATGTTTTTTTCTTCGCCATAATAAACCTTTGCAAATTAATAAAAGCATTATAATTAAAAATTTTTTACATTAATTGAAATATGTCATTTTGTAATTAAAAATTAAATATAATCACTTATGAAAAAATTAAAACTCTTTACTGATTCAAGTGTTAATCCTATAGATAAAATAGGTTTTGGTGCATATTTACTTTGTGATGAAGATAGTTCAAATGACTGCACTTTAGAAAATTTGAATAAAAAAATCAAAACTAAAATGTTTGAAAACACAAGTTCAACAAAACTAGAATTACAGACTTTTTTATGGGCTTTGTCAAATGTTGAAGATCATATTACTCATATTGATGTTTATACTGATTGCCAAAATATGACAACTTTGCCTTTAAGACGGGAAAAACTTGAAAAAACAGAGTATCGGTCAAAAAATGGAAAACTAAAAAATAAACATGAATTGTATAAAGAATTTTATAGATTAATAGATAAATACAATATTGAATTTATAAAAGTAAAGGGTCATAAGAAAAGTAGTTTAAAAGACCATATTGACAAGATTTTTAATTTAGTTGACAAGGAATCAAGACATCAGTTAAGAGTTTTTATGAATACTAAAGACTCAAGTTTCAAAGTTAAGAGATTTAAAGATGAAGATTTAATTGAAATACAAAATTATATTGAAGAAGCTTTAGTTCATAACAGCGAAGTTTCATTTCAAGTTTTAAATCCTGATTTTTATGATTCTATTTATAGTGGAACAGTTTTGGATATTTTTAATAAAAAATATGTTCATAGAAGTTACAAAGTATGGAATGATTTAGCAAATATTTTAAAGTGTAAAATTTTAACACCAAGGTTTGTAGATAAAAATTTTGTTCAAATTACATATAAAAAATTAAATGAAAATATAAGTTTTCATAAAAATGAAGACTCTAAAGAGAAGTATGGAATAACATCTGAGTTTTCAAAAATAAATAAAAATGAAGAGATTAGTTTTATTTATTATTACATTCAAGCATTAAAGAATATCTCCTTTGAAAAAAGAGTTAGAGTATTAAATCTTGGTGTCAATGATGCAAGTGAAATTGATGTATTAAGAAAAATAGATAAAGATTTTAAAAATAAAGATATTGTAGGAATTGATTATTCAAAAAGTGCAATAGATTTTGCTAAACAAAAATATAAAGATTTTCCAAATGTAAGTTTTTATGAAGCAGATATTAAAAATCTAGAAACACTAAATTTAGGAACTTTTGATTTAATCATTACAATTGGAACTTTACAAAGTACTAATCTAAATTTCAATGAAACTTTTATGAAAATTGTTCAAAATTATTTAAATAAAGATGGTGCAATGATTTTAGGTTTTCCAAATTCAAGATGGATTGATGGTGAATTAATATATGGAGCAATGATAAAAAACTACAATTTTAGTGAAATGTCAAATCTCTATAAAGATGTAGTTTTTTGTAAGAAATATCTTCAACAAAAAAAATTTAGAACAATGATTACAGGAAAAGAATATATTTTTTTAAGTGCTACATCAATCAAAAAAGATAGTTAAATTTTAAGGAAAATAAAAATGATTTTATATATACATGGTTTTGGAAGTAGTGGACATGGGGGAAAAGCTAGTTTATTTAGGGAATATTTTGAAGAAGAGGTTATAGCACCTTCATTATCATATGTACCTAATTTAGCAATTGATACTTTGGAGCAATTAATTGAAACACTTTTAGAGTTGGATGAAGATGTTGGTTTAGTAGGTTCATCTTTGGGTGGATATTATGCTATTTATTTAGCTAATAAATATGATTTAAAAGCTGTATTGATTAATCCAGCAATTCATCCATATAAAACTTTGGACAAAATTGGAAATGCAACAAATTATTATGATGGAAGCAGTTTTGAAGTTACTAAAGAGCATATGCAAAGTTTAAAATCTTTTGAAGTTAACAGTATTGAAAATGAAGAAAATTTTTTGGTTTTACTTCAAACTGAAGATGAAGTTTTAGATTACAATGAAGCTGTTGAAAAATTCCCAAATGGTGAGTTAGTAATAGAAGAGGGTGGAAATCACTCTTTTGAAAATATTGAAAGCTATTTTAGAAAAATAGGAAGTTTTTTAGGCTAATTAAATTAAACAAACTAGAAAATTCTAGTTTGTTTCTTCTGTGTAGATTTCATCTAAGATACTATCCACAAATTCATCTGGTGAGAATTCCATTAAGTCATCTTGTTTTTCACCAATTCCCACAAAGAAAATAGGTAGTTCAAGTTGATTAGAAATAGAAAATAGTGCTCCACCTTTTGCAGTTCCATCAAGTTTTGTAACTATAATTCCATCAACACCTACGATTTCATTAAATGCTCTTGCTTGAGCAATTGCCGAATTTCCTTGCGTTCCATCTAAAATCAATAGTTTTTGATGGGGTGCACCTTCATAAGCTTTTGAACAAACCTTTACAATCTTTTTAAGTTCATTATTTAAATTTTGTTGAGTTTGAAGACGACCTGCAGTGTCAATGATTACATTGTCAATGTTTTTTGCAACTGCTGATGAAATAGTATCATAAGCCACTGCACTTGAATCATGTCCTTGTTTTGTTTTTATTATAGGAACATCAAGTCTATCTGCCCATGTTGCTAATTGCTCAATTGCAGCAGCTCTAAATGTATCCCCAGCTCCTAAGATAACTGATTTTCCATCTTTTTTTGATTTATTAGCAAGTTTTGCAATAGTAGTTGTTTTACCAGCTCCATTAACTCCAATAATAAGTCTTACAAATGGTTTTGGTAGATTTGATAAATCTACATCTGGAGCATGTTCAAATAAGCTTACAAGTCGGTGTCTTAACTGTTTTCTTGTAATCATATCAGGAAGACCATTCATCGCTTTTTCGATGATTTCGTATTCCATATCTGCTTCAATTAACATCTCTTCAATGTCATCAAAAGATATTTTCTCTTTTTTTGTAGGAATTACTGTTTTTATATTTCCAAATGTTTTTTCTAAAGCTCTAGCAAAGAAACCTTTTTTTTCTATTTTAGGTTCTTCTATTTTTTTAACTTTCTCAATAGTAGTTTGAGTTTCTTGTGATTCTTGAAGAGTTTCTTGAGTTTTTAACTCTTCTTTTAACTCTTCTATTATCTCTTCTTTAAATTCTTCAATTTTTGATTCAGATGAAGATTCTTGAATGTTTGAAATTTCTTCTTTTAAAACTTCATCATCTTTTTTTTTCTTTTTAAAAAAACTAAACATTAATTAAAAATCCTTATTTTTTTAATACTTTTTTAATGTCAATATCTAACATTTCAGATGGAACCATTCCCACATATTTTTGGAATAGGTTCGAATTTTTATCAATCATTAGCATTGTTGGAATAGATTTTATTCCTCCAAGAGCATTTTGAAAATTCATATTTTCTACACCATTTGTAATTATGTAATTTATTCCGTAACTATTTGCAAAATTGATTAAATCTTCATTTGTTTTGTCATTTTCAAGCAAAACAGAGATTATTACAAGATCATTTGCATATTTGTCTTGAAGTTTCTTTAAAACTGGAATTTCTGCTTTGCAAGGTGGACACCAAGTAGCAAAAAAGTTTAGTAATACAATTTTATTTGCATATTCTTGGATAAGTATTTTGTCATTTTCTAAAACAATGTTTATATTTTGACCGTTTGTAGACTTCAGAGTGAATGAATTTTGAATTTCTTTTTCAGTTTTAGCATCAGATTGAGTTTCTTCTTTTTTATTATTACATCCAGTAAACACTAATGCAGAGAAAATAAACGAAATTAGTAAAGTTTTAAACTGCATTTTAAGTCCTTTGGGTAAAATATTGAAATCGGTAGAATTCTACCTAAGTGAGGCTTAAAAATGGCATTAAATCACAAAAGTGATTTTAGAAAATCGTGTTTAAAAAAATTAAAATTTTCAAATGAAATTTCAAAGTATTATAAAAATAAAATTATTCTAAGTAAATTAGAAAAAGTTATAAAAGAGTTAAAAGCAAAGGATATCTTACTGTACATTCCTATTGGAGATTTGGAAGTTGATGTAAGACCATTAATTAAAAAATATAGAAAAACAAATAAAAATATTTATGTTCCTTTCATGGAAGGAGATAGTTTTAAAGCTGTTAAATATAGGCTTCCTTTACAAAAAAAGAGATATGGGATTTTTGAACCAAATAACTCTTTTGCAAGGCCAAAAAAAATTGATTTAGCAATAGTTCCTGTAGTTGGAGTTGATGCTTTATGCAAGAGAATTGGTTTTGGTAAAGGAATGTATGATAGATTTTTTTACAGAATAAACTATAAGCCTTTCATTGTTTTTACTCAAATTGTACTTTGTAAGTCAGATGAAATTTTAAGTGATAATTACGATATTCAAGCCAATTTAATAATTACTAGTTAAATTTAATTAGGATTTGTATTATGGAAGATATTTTATTAATAGCTATTACTGCTATTGCTAGTTCAGCAATTAGTATATTTGTAGTTAAAAAACTTGATAAGGCTAAATTTGAAGTTCACATTGAACAGGCAAAAGCAAAAGCAAAAATCATTGAAAGAGAAGCTGAAGTTGCTTTAAAAGATGCTCAATTAAAAGCTAAAAATGATTGTGATTCACAATTTAGAGATGCTAAAAAAGAGTACAACTTAATGCTTGAAAAAATCGAAAGAAAAGAGAGAGAATTAAACGAGCATTTAGAAGCTGAGTTGTCTTTTATTCGAGATGAAAAAAAAGAGATAGTTTCTAAAACTAATGAATTGTCAAATTTAAAAATTGGTTTAGAAAAACAGAAAAAAATCTTGGAAGAAAAGACAATTGAATCTATAAAGATTTTAGAAAATGTTTCAGGTTTAACTTATGACGAAGCAAAAGAGCTTATGCTTAAAAAAGTTGAAGAAGATTCAAGAGCAACTATTGCTTCAATTTTTAGAAAAAAATATAAATTAGCTCAAGAAAACTCTAAAAAAGAGATAAATGAAATGCTTTCTCACGCTGTAACGAGATATGCAGGGGAGTTTGCAGCTGAAAGACTTATTAATAATTTACCATTAAATGATGAAGAAACTAAGGGTAAAATTATAGGTAAAGACGGTAGAAACATCAAAACTTTAGAGATGCTTTTAGGTGTTGATATTATTATTGACGATACGCCAAATACCATTACAATTTCATCTTTTAATCTATATAGAAGAGCAATTGCTACAAAAACTATTGCTGAACTTATTGAAGATGGAAGAATTCAACCTGCTAGAATTGAAGAGATTTATCAAAAGGTAAAAGCTGAATTTGATAAAAATATTTTAAAAGAGGGTGAGGATGTTGTTTTAGAATTAGGGATTAAATCTATGCACCCTGAACTAACAAAATTAGTTGGAAGACTTAGATATAGAGCATCTTATGGACAAAATGCATTGGCTCATACTTTAGAAGTTTCTCATTTAGCTGGATTATTAGCTGCTCAAATGGGTGGTGATCCTATATTAGCAAGACGTGCTGGACTTTTACATGATATTGGGAAAGCATTAACCCATGAAATGCCTGGAAGTCATGTGCATTTAGGTGCTGAAATTTGTAGAAGATATGATGAACCTGAAACTGTTATAAATGGTATTTATGCCCACCATGGACATGAAGAACCTATAAATGTTGAAAGTGCCGCTGTTTGTGCTGCTGATGCTTTGAGTGCTGCAAGACCAGGTGCTAGAAGAGAAGTATTAGAAAGCTTCCTAAAAAGAGTAGAAGAAATTGAAAATATCTCTACTTCAAAACCTGGAGTATTAAATGCATATGCTATAAATGCGGGTAGAGAAGTAAGAGTTATAGTTAAAGCTCAACTAGTAAATGATGATGAAGCTGTATTATTAGCAACTGAAATTGCTAAAGAAATTGAAGAAAAAGTTCAATATCCAGGTGAAATTAAAGTTAATGTAATTAGAGAATTAAGAGCTGAAAGCTACGCAAGATAAATATATAAATAAAAATTTAGGTTTAGAGAAATTAAATGAAAAAAAATGTTTTAACAACACAAATAATAGCTGGAAAATATAAAGGTAAGAAGTTAGAATTACCATCATTAGATGTAACAAGAAGTTCAAAAGCAAGATTAAAAGAGTCATATTTTAATGTTTTGCAATTTGATATCATAGATAAGATTTTTATTGAGTGTTTTGCTGGGTCTGGTTCAATTGGACTTGAAGCTGTTAGTAGAGATGTAAAAAGAGCATATTTTGTAGAACAAGATAGAAACTCTTATGGTATTTTGGTAAAAAATTGCAAAAGTATTGATATGGATAAATGTCAAACTATAAATGGTGATACGTTTATTCAAACGCCATCTATATTAAATTCATTAAAGAATTCTAATGATGAATTAATTATTTATATTGATCCTCCATTTGATTATAGAGATGGGATGGAAGATATTTATGAATCATCTTTTGAAATGGTTAGAAAGATTGATAATGAGAATATATATATAATAACATTTGAACATGTTTCAACTTTAGAAATGCCACAAACTCTTGGTCATTTTGAATTATCAAAAACAAAACAATTTGGAAAAAGTTCATTAACTTACTACGTTGACTCTAGGAACAACTAATGTTTAGATTTTCAGTATATACACTAATTAGCGTAATTGCTTTAGTGTTTATATTGCCTTTTATTTATACGGTTTCACCCTATGAATTAAATCCTGATAAAATTCTTCAAAGTCCAACTTTAGAGCATATTTTTGGTACAGATAGACTTGGTCGAGATGTTTTAGCTAGGATTTTAGAGGGTGGTCAAACTTCACTTATCATTGGATTTTTAGCAGCTTCAATCTCATCTATAATTGGACTTTTTATTGGTATTAATGCAGGATATTTTAAAGGTAAAGTTGATAAATCAATTACTATTATAATTGATTTATTCCTAACTTTTCCAACTTTCTTTTTACTTTTAGCTTTAGTTTCTTATATTCAAGCATCTGCAATGATACTCATAATTGTAATTTCGATTACTGGATGGATGGGAATGGCAAGGCTTATAAGAAGTGAAAGTTTTGCTATAAGCAACAAACCTTTTATAAAGATTTTAAATATATCGGGTGTTTCAAAATTCAAAATTATATTTAAATATTTTGCTCCACTTTTAGCTCCGATATTTTTAATCTCATTTACATTTGGAGTAGGTGGCTCTATTTTAGCAGAATCAGGGCTATCATTTTTAGGACTTGGAATAAATCCACCCGATATGTCTTGGGGAAGTTTACTAAGTGATGGAAAAGCTGTGATTGATATAGCTTGGTGGGTTTCATTTTTTCCTGGTCTTATGATATTTATAATCACTTTTTGTTTAATGCAAATTTCTGATTTCTTACAAGGAAAAGCAAATCAAAAAGAGATGATAAAATGAAAAAAAATTTAGTTTTAGTATTTTTTCTTAGTTTTTTATTTTTTGGATGTTCAACAAAAAAAACTACTTTAAATGAACAGTTAGATAGTTTTTCATTAAGCAAAGATATTTATATTTCAAAGGTTCCTCAAAAAGTAGATTCAAATTTTAAAATTAATCTTGGGACTTCTTCATATATCAAAAATGTTGGCATTCATTTAGGAACAGTATTAATTCCAAAACTTCAAAATAATGATGGTTTAGACTTGCAAAGAGCTATTCAAAGCAATGATATAAATCTTGAGAATCTAATTTTTGATGCTTTTAATAGAAATTTTAAGAAAGATGAGCATTATAAAAATTACTATGTAACATTTGGTGGAAAATATTCTATGAATATTGATATTTTGAGTTACAGACTTAATTCATCATTTTTAAGTGATATGTATCAAATTAATTTTGAACTAAAAGTTTTGATTAAAAATGAGAAAAATGACATTGTTTATGAAAAAAGATTTTTTACAAAATCTTTGGGTGAGCAAAATCAATATTTTAGAGATGAAATTTTAAGCAATCAAAATATCTTAAAAAATTCATTAAATCTATCTTTAGATAATGTTATTCAAGATTTAATTGAAGATATGAAGAAAAATTAATTTCTTTTTATATCTTCACTAATATTTTATCAAGTAGACTTGTACTTAAAACTCTTTTTAAATACCCTAATATATACGTAGCTTTAGTTACATAATATCTAGGTTTTGGTTTTTGTGTGTTTAGGATTTTTAATACAACCTTAGCCACACTAATAGCAGGAAGTGTAAAAGCTGTAGATTTCTCTGTGCTTTCTAATCTTGATTTTAATTCTTCTTCATATTGATTTTTAAAATGGCTGTTTTGTGCATCAATATTTTTATTGAATTTCTTTAATCCATTTTCCCTAAATTTTGAAACAACAGGCCCTGTATTAATTGATGAGATAAAAATATTGTCATTTAAAGTTTCAAGTCTTAGTGTATCAGCTAAACCTTCAATAGCGTATTTACTAGCATTATAAGCACCTCTAAATCTAAGAGAAATTAAACCTAAAACTGAACTATGTTGAATTATCTTCCCATAACCTTGTTTTCTAAAAATTTTCATAGCTTGAAGCGTCACTTCGTGTAGTCCAAATACGTTTGTTTCAAACTGTTTTCTTAGTACTTTAACGCTTACATCTTCAAGAGCCCCAGGTTGTCCAAAACCAGCATTATTGAAAACAGCATTTAGTTTCATATCATTTTGTATGATTTGTTCAAAAACTGCTTTGATTTCATCTTTATTTCTAACATCAAGTTTATAAACTTCAAGACCAAAACCTTTTAAAAATTTACCAAAACCTTGGGTGTGTTTTGGAGTAGACTCAACTGAAACAAATAGAATATGGCCACAAAGAAATTTTGCCGCTTTATCAGATAGTTTAATTGAAAAAAATTTAGCAAAAACAATTTTTGTAATTAATGCTCAAAATTATGAAAATTATTTTCAAAATATAATCACTGCATCAAAATATCCAAATAATTTTATAGATTGTAAAAAATTTAATAGAAAGGAAATTATTAATATAATAGATTTTTGTGAATACTTTGTTGGTAT
>JALRJW010000091.1 GCA_023268955.1 Aliarcobacter sp.
CATCGCTTTTTGTATGAAAAATCCAAAATATTTTGTACCATCTTTTCTGGAATTTTTTCGAGAAATGATGAGCGGGTGGGAGCCATAAATGCTACATTTTCACTTTCATTCTGATCAGTTTCATTCATTCTTATCTCTTCATTTTTGAATTTATCTAAGTCATCTTTTGTAACTAATCCTAATTCATCAATAATCTCTTTTAAATGAGATTTTATTTGTTCTTTGATTTTTTCGTCATGTTCCTTACCTTTTTGCTCTAAGCTTGAAACAAAACTTTTAACATCATCCTTTGAAATTTTTCCTTTTTCTTCAAGATTACTCAACTCTTTTTCTACATTTTCTTTGATTATACTTGCAGCACCTAAGCCTGCGTAAATTAAATCTTTTAGCATTTGTAGTTTCCTTTTTTATTTGTATTCTTTTATATTCTTTGATTTACAGTTTTTTACCACGGACCTTGAAATCTAATTACTTTATGATCAAGTTTCTTTTTATGTTTTGTAGATCTACCTTGAACTCTTTTTCTCCATCTATCATAAGCTTTTTTAGAAATCAATGTTCTCATTTTATTTTTAACTTGATTTTCAGTTAGTCCATAAAGCTCATAAATTGTATCAAATGTAGTTCTGTCTTGCCATGCCATTTCTATAAGCCTATCAAGACTCTCTTCCTCATAAAATACTGTTCTATATTTGAATGGTTTTTTGTTTTTATTTTTCATAAGATATTTTATATTATTGAAAAATATTTTTATAGTCTAATTTTGTTCTTTTATATGTTTTAAGATAGTATAATAATAAGATTGAAAATTATATATAAGAAATGAGATTATGTTTAAATTATTAATATTTTTATTACCTTTAATTGTAATAGCAAATGATTTAAAAAAGATAAAAGTTCAGCTTCAATGGAAACATCAATTTGAATTCGCAGGCTTTTACATGGCTGAAAAGTTGGGTTTATACAATAAAATGGGTTTAGATGTTGAATTTTTGGAATATGATGGAACATTTAATATTGTAAATGGTCTTCAAAATGAAGATTATGATTTTGCAATTGCTGGTTCATCAATAGTTGATGATTGGCAAAATGGTGCTGAGATATATCTTCTTGCAAACTATTTTAAGAAATCTCCTTTAGCATTAGTTACAAGACCTGAAATTAAAACACCCATAGATTTACTTGGTAAGAAAATTATGATATCAGAATTTGATCTTAGTTCAGCACACTATAGACAAATATTTGATACTTTTGGAATAAATCCAGAAAATACAACATTTTTGAAGCCTGATTTTAATTTTGATAGCTTTGATAGATTGGGTATTGATGCTTATTCTGTATTTTTAACAAATGAACCATATAGACTTTCTAAGAAAAATATTGATTTTAATATTTTAAGTCCAAACTCTTATGGAGTAATGTTTAATGATGTAAACTTAATTACAAGTTATAAATTTGCAAAAAATAGACCTTTATTTATAAAAAATTTTGTTCAAGCTACAAATGAAGGGTGGAAATACGCCCTTGAAAATATAGATGAATCAGTTGATTATATTTTAGAAAAATACAACACACAAAATAAAACAAAAGATGAACTACTTTATGAAGCTAGAGAATCAATTCAATTTATTATGCCAAAAACCCATGAAATAGGTTCTATTGATTTAGAATTGTTTGATGATTTATCAATATTTTTTTATGAAAATGGTTGGTCAAAAAGAAAAAAAGATATTCATAATTTTTACTACTTTAATGAAATTAAATCAAATTTATCCATTGATGAAAAAAATTATTTAGCAAATAAAAATATGACTTTAAATGTCTGCATTGACAATAATTGGATGCCATTTGAGAAAAAAGAGAATGGAAAGCATATGGGTATTTCTGCTGAAATAATGGAGTTAATAGCTAAAGATTTAAAAATTCGACTAAAACTTGTAGATACTAAAAATTGGAGTGAAACTTTAGAATTTGCTAAAGAAAGAAAATGTGACATTTTGCCAATGACTATGAAAACTCCTCAAAGGTTACAATATCTTAATTTCACAGATTCATATATTGAATCTCCATATGTTTTAGCAACTTCTAAAGATAGGGTTTATGTTAATGATATCAAAGATGTAATTTCAAAAGATATTGCCCTTGTTAGTGGATATGCTCACACAGAAATACTAAAAAAAAGATATCCTAATAAAGTGTTTACAGAAGTTTCAAGTGTATCAGAAGGACTAAAACTTTTAAATGAAGGTAAAATTTATGGATTTTTGGATGCCTTGATTACTATTGCCTATGAAGTTCAAAAAGAGAATTACATTGATATTAAAATTTCAGGAACATTCAATGACAATTGGAATATGGCAATCGCTTCAAGAAGTGATGAACCTATTTTAAACTCTATTTTACAAAAATCATTAAACAAAATTACAGATGCTCAAAAAAGAGAAATATTTAATAAATGGTTTCAGCTAAGAGTTGATGAAAAAATTGATTATAAACTATTGATTGTAATTGTTGTTTTCTTTGCAATTTCATTAATAATGACACTTTATTGGGTTAAATTAATTCATAATGAAAAAGAGAGAACTAAAAAAAGTTTACAAAAAATTTCAGTTTTAAAAGATCAACTTTAGGAAAAAAACAAAAAACTTGAAAAATTATCTGTTACAGATCAACTTACAAATCTATACAACAGAAGAAAAATATCTGATACTTTAGCTTATGAATTAAAAAGTTTCCATAGAACTAAAAATGAATTTAGTTTGTTGATTATTGATATTGACTACTTTAAAAGTGTAAATGATAAATATGGGCATAATATTGGAGATTTTGTAATAGTTGAGATAAGTAAATTACTTCAAAACAACATCAGACAAACAGATACAATTGGAAGATGGGGTGGAGAAGAGTTTATTATAATTCTTCCTAACACAAACAATATTCAAGCTAAAAATTTAGCTGAAAAATTAAGAATAATAGTTGCAAATAATTATTTTGTTGAAGTAGGAACTAAAACAATTTCAGTTGGGGTTTCAACTTCTTTAGAAAATGATACAAAAGATTCGATAATTGAAAGAGCTGATAGCGCTTTATATAAAGCTAAAAATACAGGGAGAAATAAAGTAGTATCTATCTAAATAGATTATTAATTAAACTCATTCATCATATTTCTATAAAGTAGGGGAACTTGATTTTGTTGAAGTTTTAGGTTCTCTCTTTCTTTTATGGAAACAGAATTAAAAAAACTTTTCCATAATTTATCAAATTTTTCTTCATTTTTTGAAATTTGTGGTTGTTCAAAACTAGCTACATTTTGAATTCCTTTAAACTCATTTGTATGAATATAAGCAATTTTTCTATTTATATCGTGGATTATGAAGTTTTGGTTGTTAAATCGCTTTTTAAAATGCTTTCCTAAAAAATAGACTACATTAAATTTTGATTCAATTTGAGAATAAAGCGTATCATCCTCTAATTCTTTAAATCTAGCATAGGCATACATTTTATGGACATGTCTAAAAAGTTCGTGTTCTAGTGCCTTTAAATTGGCTATAAACTCATAATTTATGTTTTCAAGTTGTTTTATATCTTTAAAACCTAAAATTATAAAAGATAAAAGATCTTTTTCAAACTCTTTTGAATCACACATAAAAGTATTGAAAATCTTTTCAACATAAAACTTTGGAAATTTTGATGAAATTCCTTGATAAACTTTTTCATACTTTTCTTTGTGCGTATCAATAAACTTTGCTTCATCTAAAAGTAGGGCTTCATAGTTTTGTTCTTTGATAATATCTTGCACGTTTAATTTTTCATAATACACATCATAAACTAAAGTTAAAAAACCCTCAAATGTTCCATCATAAATAAGTTTCACTAAAACTCCCCAAACATATCAAATAAACAAGGTTGAGTTAGTTTTTGTTTTGGAGCAACTAAAGCTGATTTTATACTATCAGGTCTAAAGGCAATTTCCCTTTGAAATTCATTGTTGCAAGTAATAAAATATTTTGCTTTTTTAAGTGAAATTTTTAGTTTCTTTAAATCATCAAAACTTAGCCTTTTAAATCTTCTTGCTTTGATAATTTTAAATACACCCCTAGCTCCAATTCCAGGAATTCTTAAAAGTTCTTCTTTACTTGCTTTGTTTATTTCCATTGGAAAATGTTGAAGATTGTTTAATGCCCAAAATGTTTTTGGATCTAACTCTTCATCTAAATTAGGATTTGCATCATTTACAATTTCATCCCAAGTAAAGTCATAAAATCTTAGCAACCAATCAGCTTGATATAAACGATGCTCTCTAAGCATTGGGGGCTTTGTATTTAGTGCTGGTAAATGCTTATTAGTATTAACAGGTATATAAGCAGAGTAGTATACACGTTTTAACAGCCCTTTATTGTATAACACACTTGAAAGTTTTAAGATATCTTTGTCTGATTCAGGTGTTGCTCCAACTATAAGTTGAGTACTCATTCCAATTGGTTTTGTTTGTTTTTCTAAACTTAAATCTCTAGCATATTTTAATGGTTGTAAAACTTTTTGTTTAGTTTTATTGGGGGCTAAGAGTTTAAGTGATGCATCACTTGGAAGCTCGATATTTGAGCTAACTCTATTTGCAAGAGCAACTACTTCTTTAACAAGTTCAACAGAACATCCAGGAATTAGTTTAACGTGAATATATCCATTAAATTTATATTCATGTCTAAGAATTTTTAGTGTTCTTAAAATCAATACCATAGTATGATCTTCACTTTCAATAATTCCTGAACTTAAAAAAAGACCTTCAATATAGTTTCTTTTGTAAAAATTGATTGTAATATCAGCTAATTGTCTCGGTGAAAAGGCAGCCCTTGGTATTTCATCATTAGATTTTCTATTTATGCAATAGGCACAATCATAAATACAAAAGTTAGTTAAAAGGACCTTTAATAGTGATACACACCTTCCATCAGCTGTGTAAGTATGACATATTCCGCTTGAGTGAGTAGCTCCTAATTCTCCCTTTTTAAAGCTAGTTGGCTCACCACTTGAACTGCAAGATACATCATATTTAGCACTATTGCTAAGAATCTCCATTTTTTCAAATATATCTTTTCTCATGGTTTTATTTTATAAAAAAAATTTCCTTTACTTCAATTTTCTTTCACTTTGAAATATTTTATTTATGAATATATTCTAAATATTCATTCGCTATTTTTAAATGATTATCTAAAGTCTCTTTTTTCATTTTATTTAAAAGTGCTATTTGCATTTTCATACGTGGATTTTTATCAAATTTATAGGAATGTATATATAAAAACCTCCAATATAATCCATCCACTATTGCACACCAAGGCTCTTTTTTAGAGTAATCACTCATTTTAAGCAAATAGTTTGAAGAACTAATATAAGGCTTTGTAGTAATACTTCCACCATCGCTAAAACCACTCATACCATATACATTTCCAACCATTACCCAATCATATGCATCTATGTAATATTTCATAAAAAACTCATAAACATCATTTGGTTTGATCTCTAAAAGCAAAAATATATTTCCTAATATCATTAGTCTTTCTATATGATGATTGTATGAAGTTTCATTTAGTTTTTTTATTGTGTCATCTAAAATATCAATTTTAGAGTTTGCTTCTAAAACCTTTTTAGGCATGGAGTTTTTAAACTCAAAGAAATTTGAGTTTCTAAGTTTAACCCCATCATCAATATATATCCTAGCCATAAACTCACGCCAACCTATAATCTGTCTAATAAAGCCTTCTTTAGCATTTATTGGTGCATCTACTTTTAACACTTCACTTATTACTTCATGTAAATCAAGTATGCCAATATTTAGTGAACTTGAAATATTGGAATGAAATAAATAGGTTTTATCTTTTACAATAGCATCTTGATAATCCCCAAAAAGCTCAAATTTATCCTTTAAAAAGTATTTTAGTTGCAGTTTTGCTTCATCAAAAGTTATTGGGTATTTAAAATCCTCACATGAGCCTACACTTTTGAATTTTTTGCAGTAATTTTTAGCTTCAGTGATGTATTTATTATCAAAATTCAGACTTAAAGGAGTTTTTAAATCTTTTGGAATTTTCTTTCTATTTTCACTATCAAAACTCCATTTTTCACCAATTGGTTTATTGTCGTTGGTAACTAAAATATTCATTTGTATTCTTCTATTTTTATAGAAATTATGAAGGAATTTTGATTTGTCATTGGTATTTATGAAATTTGGATTGGGCAAAATATTTATATTCTTGAAATTTTTAGTGATTTTTTTGTTTAAATCAAAATCCATTACATCATATAAAAATATATTTTCATTTTGATATTTTTGTATATAGCTTTCATCTTCAAAATACTCTGTAATTATGCTGTTTAAACGTAAATACTCTTCATAAAACTTCATACTAGCTCTGTGAAGTATTAGTTTTTGAATATGAAAATCATATTGCTTAAAAAAAAGTGGCTCTTCTATTCCCGGCAAATCCCATCACCAATTTTTAAGCTAAGCATGTCAATAATCATAGAATTCCCAGACACCTCTTGTTTTTATATATTGTGAAAATGGAAATGCGATTACTCGAGCTCTACCCTTATCTCGACGACTTCCAGGT
>JALRJW010000180.1 GCA_023268955.1 Aliarcobacter sp.
AGCGGGTGGACTTTTAACTTATGGTATCCCAGGTTTTAAACTTGACAAAAATACTGTAACTAGAAGAATTGATTGGCTTTTAGAAGCTGGTATGAAATTACATTTAAATACAGAAGTTGGAAAAGATATTTCTATTAAAGAAATAGAAGATAAATTTGACAGTATTTATTTGGGAATTGGAGCAACTGCTGGTAATTATCCAGGATTAGATGGTGAAAAATCTTCAAATGTTCACTTAGCTATGAATTTCTTAACAGGTATTCAAAAAAGAAACTTTGGTAAAAAACCAGAGAACTTTATTGATGTTACTGGGAAAAAAGTTGTAGTTATTGGTGGTGGAGACACTGCAATGGACTGTGTTAGATCATCTGTAAGAGAAGGTGCAAGTTCTGTTAAATGTCTTTATAGAAGAGACGAATCAAATATGCCTGGATCTAAAAAAGAGGTTGTAAATGCTAAAGAAGAGGGTGTTGAATTTGTATTTAATGTTTCTCCTAAATCATTTAAAACTCAAGGTGATTTAGCAACTGCAGTTGAATTACAAACTACTTCAATGAGTGAACCTGATGGATCAGGAAGACAAAAAGTTGTAATTAATGAAGGTAGTGAGTATTTAGAAGAAGCTGATATTATTATCTTAGCGTTAGGATTTAAACCGGCAGTTCCTAGTTTCTTAAAAGAGTTAAATGTTGAAGTTAACTCTTGGGGTGGAATTGTAAAAGATATCAATTTTAGAACTTCAAATACAAAAGTTTTTGCTGGTGGAGACTGTGTTAGAGGAGCAGATTTAGCTGTAACTGCTGCTGCTGATGGTAGAGATTGCGCTAGAAAAATGACTGATATAATAGGATAATAATCAATTATGTCTATTATTGATAGCTTTGATAAAGAAAGATTTATTGAAGCTATAAAACTCGCAAATTTAGAATTAATAACTTATATTAATTCTAACTTGCAAGATTCTGACTTAACATATACAAATGTCACTGGTTTTGGTGGTGACAATTCTTTAAAAATTGATATTATTGCTGAAAATATTTTTATTAGACATTTAAGTTTTTTTGGAGATATTTTTTCTGAAGAGTGTGGATTACTAAGTGATAATAGTGATTTTAAAATAGTTATTGACCCCCTTGATGGGAGTAGTAACTTCATGCACAATTTACCATATTACGGTTCTAGTATAGCCTTAAAATATAAAGATAAGATAGTTGCTGGATTTGTTTGTAATTTTGTATCAAAAATTCTAACTTATAGAATTGATGAAGATGAAATCAAATATTTTGATTTAGCTTCAAAAAAATATATAAAAAGATTTTTCCAAGAAAGTTCAAAATTAGCTATTTTCGAAAAGTCTTATGATAGTCCTGAAATTTGCAGTTTATTATCAAAAAATAAAATTAAATACAGATCACCTGGAGCCATGGCATTGTCTTTGTGTGATGCAAGAAATTATAGATTTTCAATGTTTAGAGGAAGTCTTAGAAGTTTTGATATCGATGCTGCTTTGTATATAAATAAAGACTTGTATTTATATAAAAAAGATGATATTTTGATTTTATCTTTAAATAAAAATGATTTTGATTTAATTTTAGAAATTATTAAAGATATTTAGGTTATAACTCCATAAATAATTTCTAAAATGAAGAGGTATTATGTCTTTAATAATTACAGATAGTTGTATTGCATGTGATGCATGTAGAGAAGAGTGTCCTAACTACGCTATTGAAGAGGGAGATCCAATTTATATCATTGATCCAGATAGATGTACAGAATGTGTAGGACATTATGACGAACCACAATGTGTTGAAGTATGTCCTGTTGACTGTATAATAATTGACTCTGATAATACAGAATCTAGAGAAGAATTAATGTTCAAATATGAACAATTAATGGACGAAGAAGCTTAAGGGCATGGCTAAAATAACAACTATTATAGACATTGGGTCTAACTCAATGCGTATGGTTGTACTCAAAAAATCAAGTAGATTTGCGTTTAGCTTGATTAATGAATCAAAAGCTAAAGTTAAAATTTCTGAAGGTTGCTATGAAAATGGTGGCAATCTTCAAGAGATTCCTATGCAAAGGGCATATGAATCTATAAAATCTTTTTTAAATATTTCTAACAATCTTAAATCAAGAAAAATCATATGTGTTGCTACTTCTGCATTAAGAGATGCTCCAAATGCTAAAATCTTTTTAAATCGTGTTAAAAATGATTTTGGAATAAATATAAGAGTAATTAATGGAGAAAAAGAAGCCTATTATGGTGGAGTTGCTGCACTTAATTTAATCCATGAAAATAGTTTTGTGACTGTTGACATCGGTGGTGGTTCAACTGAATTTTGTTTTGTAGATTCAGGAAAAATTGTCAAATCAATTTCACTTAACATAGGAACAGTTAGAATTAAAGAGTTGTTTTTTAATAAAAATAATCTAAAAGGTGCAAAAGATTATATTTTAGAAAATTTAAAAGAGATTTTTGATTTAGGTATTGAAATTCCATCAATTGTAGTTGGAATTGGTGGAAGTATTAGGGCCTTATCAAAATCACTTATAATGGGTTTAGGTAGCCAGAGCAAATGTAAGTCAATAGA
>JALRJW010000105.1 GCA_023268955.1 Aliarcobacter sp.
TTTGTAAGAAATCCATTTGATAGATTTGTTTCGTTGTATCACTTTAGACCAAAGGGTTTAAGTTTTTCTGATTGGCTAGATAACATTACTTTAACATATGTTCAGCAAGTAGATTATGGATTGGATAAATTAGACTTTGTGGGTAGATATGAAAATTTACAAGATGATTTCAACAAACATTTTGATGGAAAACTAACTTTTGAAAATCCAACAGAATCTTTTTCCATTACCAAAGATAGACATTATTTAGAATACTATGATGAAAAAACAATAGAGAAAGCAAAAAGACTTGCGAAAGATGATTTAAAAATATACTAAAAGAGAAACTAGAAAATAGATTTAGTTCTCAAAATATTGGAATCCTTCTTCCTTCAACTTGTGCAGGTGCATTTATAAATGTTTCTGTTTTAATGTTAGGTAAAACAGCTGTAAATTTAAACTTCACAGCGTCAAAAGAATCTTTGAAAAACAGCATTGAAAAGGCTAACATAAAATCAATCATTACTTCTAAAAATTTTATAAATAAATTAAAAGAAAAAGGTATTGATTTTGATGATATATTTTTAGATGTAGAGATTTTATTTCTTGAAGAATTAAAGACAACAATTTCTAAAATTGATGGTTTAAAATCTCTTTTAAGTGTTATGTTTTTACCAATTAGCACTTTAAAGAAAAAACATATCAATAAATCAAAAATTGATGACACAGCTTTAATTATGTTTAGTAGTGGTAGTGAAGGAACACCAAAGGGAATTGAATTAACACATAAAAATGTAGTAGGAAATTGCAAACAAATATCTTCAATCATAAATATAAATGACAATGATATTATTGTTGGTTCATTGCCATTTTTTCACTCTTTTGGAACAGTCGTAACTATGTTTTTTCCCTTAATTGAAGGGATAACATGTGTTGCTCATCCAGACCCAACCGATGGATATAATATAGGAAAATTAATACAAAAATATCAAGCAACAATTATGCTTGGAACTTCCACTTTTTTTAGACTTTATGTAAGAAATCCTAAAATGACAAAAGAGATGTTAAGCTCAGTTAGACTTGTTGTTGCAGGAGCTGAAAAACTATCTTTGAATGTTAGAAATGAGTTTAAAAATAAATTTGATTTAGATATATACGAAGGATATGGCGTAACTGAAACTACTCCAGTTGCTTCATGCAACCTTCCAAATATTATGCACGAAGATAAAACATTTCAAATAGGAAACAAAATTGGCACTGTTGGTATGGCAATTCCTGGAACAAAATTTAAAATCATTGACCCAAATAGTTTAGAAGAGCTTCAAACAAACCAACAAGGTATGGTTTTAATTGGTGGTGTTCAAGTTATGAAAGGTTATTTAAAAGATGAAGCAAAAACTTGTAATGTTCTTTTGAATTTACATGGTAAAACTTGGTATGTTACAGGTGATAAAGGTAGTCTTGATGAAGATGGATTTCTTACAATTATTGATAGATATTCAAGATTTGCCAAAATTGCGGCAGAAATGATAAGCCTTACTTTAGTGGAACAAAAAATCAAAGATTTAATTAAAAATGAAGAAACAGACTTAGTAACAACAGCAATTGGCGATGATAAAAAAGGTGAAAAAATAATCTGTTTTTTAAGTAATATAACTGAAAATGAACTTGATATTTTAATCAAAAATATCATTGAAAATTTTGATTCAAAACTTATGATTCCATCAACTTACAAAATTATAGATGCTATTCCAAAATTAGGTAGTGGTAAAACTGATTTTAGTGCTGCAAAAAAATTAGCCCTTAAACTTGTGTAAGGAAAAAACTATTTTAGATTTATCTAAGTATTTAAGAGTTAAAAATATTATTTGGTTGTAGACTAGATTAATTAATCATCAAATTTTTCCTTAAAAGATTTTTTTTACTACTCAAAAAAGTCGCAAATATTACATTCTAAAACATCAGCTATTTTAATAAGATGTTTTATATTAAAATGTTTTTTGTTGTGATATAGTTCCGCCATAGATACAGTACCTACTGCTTTATGACCAATTGCTAGTGATAGTTCAAGTTGCGAAATTTTTTTTTCTTTTCTTATTTTTTTTACATTTTGACCAATTCTTTTATAAATAATTTCTATTTCTTCATCTGTAATTATTGATTCTTTCACTAACACATACCTATAGTTAAACTTACCATAAGTATATATTTGGCAATATATTTTAACAACTAACTATAGTTAGTTTTTGATTGCCTAATTTGATTAATTTCTTCTGAAAAGATTCAGTGGTGTAGAATATTCAAAATATTTGGAGATACTTTTGAAAAATTACAAAATAAAAGATCATGAACTAAATAATTACTTATTAGAGATACTTGATCAAGCTAAAAATGGCATAAGTATTACAGACCCAAATAAAGAAGACAATCCACTTGTTTATATCAATAAAACATTTACAGATCTTTTTGAGTATAGTTTTGAAGATGTTATTGATAAAAACTGCAGGTTTTTGCAAGCTGATGATAGAAACCAAAGTGGACTTGATAAAATAAGAGACGCAATAAGTAAACAAATCTCTACTACTGTAGTTCTTAGAAACTATTCAAAAAGTGGCAAGATGATATATAATGAAATTACAGTAAGTCCAATATTTGATAAAAAAACTAAAAAAATAAAATACTTTTTAGGTGTTCAAAAAGATGTAACTAAAGAACAAAATCTTTTAAAACAACTTCAAAATTTGATCTAAAAAGGTATTAAGTAGATGTTAAAATATGAAGATTTAATTATAGTTGGTATTGGAGCAAGTGCAGGAGGATTTGAAGCTTTTCAAAAATTCCTACCAAAACTCCCACAAAACAAAAATATAAGTTATGTTATAGCACAACACTTAGATCCAAGACAACCTACACTTTTTGGAGAACTTTTAAGTAAATACTCTTCTTTTAAAATCACTCCAATTGAAAATGGAAGAAAAATTGAATCAAATCATATCTACTACTGCCCACCAAATAAAGATATAACTATAAAAAATGGTGTATTTAGCTTAAGTGAACCAGAATCAAAGTCATATCCTAAACCATCTATAAATAAGTTTTTAAGTTCTTTGGCTTTAGAAAAAAAAGAAAAAGCTATAGGAATTATTCTAAGTGGTACAGGTAGTGATGGGGCAAATGGTATGGCAGATATAGTAAAGTATGGAGGTATTGCACTTACAGAAGATGAAGGTGCAAAATACTACTCTATGCCAAAAGCTGCAATAGATTCTACTAAAGTTTTAGCTTCACTTCCTCCTGAACTTTTAGCTGAAGGACTTGCAGAGGTTATTGAAGATAGAAAATTTTTTGATAAACACTTTGAGATTCAAGATTCTACAAATAAAATATTTGACATCTTAAATAAAAAAACAGATATAGATTTTAGCTCATATAAAGAAGCTACCATAACTAGGCGTATCAAAAAAAGAATGAATGAAACAAGAGCAAATGGTGTTGATACATATTTAAAGATACTTGAAGATGATGATGAAGAGGTTGAAAAACTAAAAGATGAACTTCTAATTATAGTAACATCATTTTTTAGAGACAATGAAGCTTTTTATGAACTAGAAAAACATATATTAAAATTAGTAAAAGATAAACTTGAGTCAACTATACGTATATGGATACCTGGATGTGCTACTGGTGAAGAAGCTTATACAATAGCTATAATTTTATGTGAAGTATTTGAAAAACTTGAATTTACAAAAAAAGTAACTATTTTTGCAACAGATATAAGTGATAAAACAATTCAAGAGTCGAGAAATAGATATTATAGTATAGACCAAGTATATGGAATAGATAAAAAATATCTCAAAAAATATTTTGAATTTAAAAACAATATGTATAAACCAAACAAAATTCTTAGAGATATGATAGTTTTTTCAAAACATGACCTTATTAAAGATCCACCATTTTTAAATCTTGATCTTGTAAGTTGTAGAAACTTATTAATATACTTTGATACAGAGCTTCAAAAAAGAGTTTTGAGTATATTTTACTATGCATTAAAGTATAATAGTATTCTTTTTTTAGGGAAAAGTGAAACAGTAGGAAACTTAAGCTCCCTCTTTTCTACAATACACAATAAGTATAAGATTTATAAAAAATCAAACGATATGGGTCAAATAAATATAGATACATTAAGCTACATCAAAAAAACAAATTTAGTTAGAAATACATCAAAAAAAGAATCAGATAAAGTAAAAGTTTTGGATGTAGATTTATCTATAAATAAAGCTATAAGTAACAAATATGCTCAAGATGGAATAGTTGTAGATGCTCTAAACTTCAACGTACTTTTTTATAAGGGTGACTGTAAAAACTATGTAGTTCATCCTCAAGGAATACAAACAAATGATGTGTTTAAGATAATAGTTGATTATCTTAAACTTGACCTTCGTGCTACATTAAATGAAGCAAAAAAAAACAAAATATTCGTAAGTAGTAAAAAAATAAGAGTAATGCCTATAGCTGAGCCTAAAGAATACATAACTATAAATGTATTTCCATTAGAAAAAAATAAATTAGGAGAGGAGACTTTCTTTATAACCTTCACAAAAGAGGTAGATAATTCAAGATCTTTATATAAAGATAAATTTGATCCCATTTTAAGTGATAACAAAGAGTTAAATATACTTGAAGATGAACTTACAACCCTTAAAGAGAGACTTCAAATAACAATAGAAGAGCTTGAAACATCAAATGAAGAGTTACAATCTACTAATGAAGAGCTTCAATCAACTAACGAAGAACTTCAAAGTACAAATGAAGAGCTTGAAACATCAAATGAAGAGTTGCAATCTACTAATGAGGAGCTTCAAACTGTAAATGATGAGCTTAGTTTTACGAACCTTGAATTAGAGTTTGCGAATAAAGCTTTTAATAATGTCTTGGCAAATCTCGATGCATATGTAATGATACTTGATAAAAAACTAAATATTATAAAACATACTGATGGTATTATTAAGTTTTTTGATATTACAAAAAGTATAACTACAAACTTCTCGAGTGTACTTCTAAATTCAACAATACATCTTCCAAATCTACTAGAAGATATCAAAGAGTGTTTACAAAATGATAAAGAGATAGGTTATGATATAGAGTATAACAATCGTAATTACTATTTTTCAGTAAAAAAGATAGATATATCTGCAGATAAAGTAAATAACCTTGAGGAAGGAATAGTTTTAAGTTTTGTAGATAGAACTGTTATAACAAAAAAAGATCAGCTTTTATTTCATCAATCAAAGATGGCATCTATGGGTGAGATGATAGGGAATATTGCCCATCAATGGAGACAACCACTTAATACATTGAGTTTATTAAATACAGAATTAGCACTAAAATATGAAGAAAATATATTAAAAGAAAATGATATAAAAGATTTTAGAATCAAATCAAATAGAATTATACAAAAGATGAGTGACACAATAGATGACTTTAGAAATTATTTTAGACCAAACAAGCAAAAAGAAAGATTTGATGTAGTGAAATCATTAGAAGAATCATTACATTTTATAGAAGATGTATATGCAAAGCACAAAATTATCATAAAAAATAATATCGATAAAGAACTATATATTAATGGTTATAAAAATGAACTATCACAAGTATTTCTAAATATCTTTAACAATTCAAAAGATGCTATTAAAGAAAATGGTATTAAAGAAGCATTAGTAGTTATAGATTCTATAGATGACAAAAAAAATATAATAGTAACTATTACTGATAATGGTGGAGGGATAAAAGATGAAATATCTAGCAGTATCTTTGAGCCTTACACAACTACAAAATTTAAAAGTGATGGAACAGGAATTGGTCTTTATATGTCAAAGATGATAGTTGAGGCTATGAGAGGAACACTAAATATAAGTAATAATAATGATGGTGTAAAGGTAATTATAACTTTACCAAAGGAAGTTGGAGATGAATAAAAAAATTTTTAAAAACTTTACAATACTTTTTGTAGATGATGACATAGATACTAGAGAAGCTATAGTGGGGATATTGTCAATCTATTTTAAAAAAGTTTATATCGCATCACAAGGCCAAGAGGGATTGGAATATTATAAAGAATATAATCCAGATATAGTTTTAAGTGACATTCAAATGCCTATATTAAATGGTATTGAGATGTGTAAAGAAATAAAAAATATAAACCCTAAACAAGAGATAGTACTTTTTACAGCCTTTAACGAACCTGAATATTTAAAACAAGCTGTAAATTTCGGCATATCAAAATATATATTAAAACCCCTAGATGAAAAACAGTTTTTTGAGGCTCTAGAATCTATTGCAAAATCTTTACAAGACAAAATAGATAAAAAAAATTTAGAAAAAATTATTGAAGTCCAGAGTAAAACAGCAGCAGTGGGTGAGATGATAGGTAATATTGCCCATCAATGGAGACAACCACTTAATATAATATCTATTACAACTGCTAATATGATATCTATTATAAATAGTGAGATAGATGATAATAATATTGATTCAGAAAAAGATATATCAAAAAAGCAACTTATAAAGTTTTCAGAAATTGTAAACAAACAAATTGAATATCTATCTCACACTATAGATGATTTTAGAGATTTTTTAAGGAGTGATAGCAACAATAAAAAAACAATTGATCTAAAACTGGAGTGGTAACTTAATTTAATACATTTTTTTAACCATTCTAAGCTGCTATTTCAGAATGTAACATTTTTCTTTTTTCTTCAAATTCAACTGGTGATAAATTTCCTAAATAACTATGTGGTCTGATTCTATTATAAAAGAACTCTATATATTTAAATATCTCTTGCTTTGCTTGATTTTTTGTATAAAATATATTTTGATATACCAAATCACTTTTTAATGATTTAAAAAAGCTTTCAGCAACTGCATTATCCCAGCAATTTCCTTTTCTACTCATGCTTTGAATAATCCCATATTCTTTTAACAAATCTCTGTGTGAATATGATGCGTATTGACTTCCTCTATCTGTATGCCAAATTAAGCCTTGCTGGGGTTTCCTATGTTTTAATGCCATATTTAAAGCGTCATTTACCAGAGATACTTTCATTTCATCACTCATTGACCATCCTACAACTTTTCTTGAATATAAATCAATTACTGTTGCAAGGTACAACCATCCCTCTCCTGTGGAAATATAGGTAATATCACCTACATATTTTTGATTTGGGAATGAAGCATAAAAATCTTGATTTAAAATATTTGGAGCTATTGGTAAATTATGATTTGAATCAGTTGTATTTTTATATCTTTTTTTCATTTTAACTTTCAAGTTTAAGTCTTTCATGATATTTGAAATACGTTTTCTTGAAACAAATAATCCATAATATAAAAGTAATCTATCTTTGATTCTTCTTGTTCCATAAGTATTCTTACCCTCAATAAAAATAAATTCAATAAGCTCATTTAATTTAGAGTCAGTTCTTTTTAGTTTACAACCTGTTTTAACCCAATGATAATAGGAAGTCCTATTTACTTTTAGGACTTTACACATTTGATTTATATTGAAACTCTTTGAATGATTTTTAATCCATGCATATTTTAAAGAGTTTCTTTTGCGAAATATGCCGTTGCCTTTTTTAAGATATCTCTTTCTTGTTTCAGAAGCTTGTTCTCTCTTCTAAGACGTTTTAACTCTTCAGATTCACTCTCTTTTTCATTATTGTTTTTAAAATTAATATTTTTAGTTGGAATATTATGCTCTTTTTTATATGTAGTAACCCAATGATATAATGTTTTTGGATTTAAATCTAAATCTTGAGCAACATCTGTAACTTTTTGATTTTCATTTATTATTAACTGTACTGTTGAGTCTTTAAACTCTTTACTATATTTTCTCATGGTAACCCTTATTCATTTTTTATTTTAACTCAGAATCTCTAAAATTCTGTGTATGAATTTATGTTACCACTCCATTGTCTCTTCTTTTTTTACTTCAGACTTTGGTTTTAAGTTTACTGTTTTTTTATCAACACAATTATCAGCTTCATTAGCATATATTACAGTCCCAAGACCCCAGAATGCTCCAATAGGTCCACCAATGATAAATCCTTGAGCAATACCAACTAATCCAAATCCTATTTTTTCTTGGGTTGTAGCACACTCATTTGCTACTGCACTTGAGCTAATTAACCCAGCAACTATTAAACTTCCTATTACCTTTTTCATTTTATTTCCTCAATTTTTGAATCTTTGTTTGCTTTTACGCATCTTATATTTAATTTATTATCTTTGCTTACTATTGCTTCTTTACCTGATGAATAATCAAAGCTCCAAGCTTTTAGTACATCATCTATACTTTCTTCATTTGTCCAGTAAGAAGCATTTGCACTGTTTTTAAACTCTTCATTAATT
>JALRJW010000358.1 GCA_023268955.1 Aliarcobacter sp.
GAAAGATCGTGTAGAGTATTACGTTCACTACCTGCTTGTCCAAGGCCCCGGAGCTTACGGGTTAGGGTTCTTGCACTTGGTCGGAGGCTTATCTAAAACTTCATTTATAAAATCAACTTCAGACATTTCAGCATAAGGAACTAAATAGTATGTTGCATTTTCAAGTATCAAATTTCTTTGAATAATATCCTCAACCTCTTTTACTCTATCAGCAATTATATTTATCATATTTTTAGTCATAGGTAAAGGTAATAATTCATAGGTTTGATTTCCATCAAGTGATGAAAAAGAAAGGTGTTCAGAATAGTATTCTATGTTGTATCTATCTAAAAATTCTTTAATTTGTTTTACAAATTTTCTATTAAGTTTATCAGCACTTCCAATTGATAAAGATAAACCATGGGCTACAGTTGGTCTTGAAAAAACAGTTTCTTCAAATGCTTTTTCAAATACCTTTGGCATATGCATCCAGTTTTCTGGAGTCACTTCCCACCAATCAGGTTTAAAAGAGTGATTCTCTAAATCAAGTAAGAAATCACTTCTTAAACCTAAACCGCAACCTTCTAAGTTTATCATTAAACTAAATTTCTTTAATTATTTAGAACCACATTTACCAGCGCCACATGCACCGCTAGCTTTTGCTTTCATCTCTTTAGCTTCTTCTTTCATTTCAGAACCACATTTACCAGCGCCACATGCACCTTTCATCTCTTTTTTCATCTCTCCGCCGCATTTACCAGCTCCACAACCAGTTTTTTCAGTTTTTTTCTCAGATGATCCACATTTACCAGCGCCACAAGCTCCATTTGATGCAAATGCACTTCCTGCTGTTAATGCAGCACCTAACATAATTCCTGCTAATTTAATTTTTTTTGCCATTTTATTTTTTCCTTTATTTTTTAATCAATTGGTGTTTCAAAAACTGCTTGAACTTCCACAGTGATTTTTACTGTTTCTCCAACAGCAATACCACCTGCTTCAAGCACTTTGTTCCATTTTAAACCATAATCCATTCTGTTGATCTTACCTTCTATTGTAAAACCAACTCTTTTATTCTCTTGTAAATCAATAATTGTAGCGATATCTTCAACATCAAAAGTTACTTGCTTAGTAGTCCCTCTTATTGTTAAATCACCTGTCATTTTCCCTTCATTTCCATCTGCTTTATATGAAGTCATTACAAACTTCACGTTAGGATGGTTTACCTCATCAAAAAAATCAGGGCTTTTTAAGTGCGCATCTCTTTTTTCAATTCCTGTATCAATTGAAGCAACAACAGCCGTACCTTCAAAACTATTAATCGTTTTTGTTTTTTCATCAAAATCTAATTTGATATTAAAATCTTTAAATTCACCCTTAACATTTGTAATCATCAAATGTTTTACAGAAAAACCTGCGTTTGAATGACTTTTATCAAATTTGTATTCTACAGCATTTGCTAAACCCACAACTAAAAACATAGAAGCTAAAATTCTAAATACTTTTTTCATGACATCTCCTTTGCAAAGCGTAATTAAATTATATGCTTCAATAGTTAATAATCAATTAATAACTTTTCTACTTATGTATATGTAATAAATACTTGGAATTATCACTAAAGTTAATAATGATGAACTAAGCATTCCACCAATCATAGGAGCAGCTATTCGTTGCATAACTTCACTTCCAACACCATCAATATACATAATAGGAATAAGTCCCCCAAGAATTGCAAACAGAGTCATAAGTTTTGGTCTTAATCTTAAAACTGCACCTTTATAAATACCATGATAAATATTCTCTTTTGTAAACTCTAAACCTTTTTCCTTTATCTCTTTCATTGCTTCATCTAAATATACAATCATAACTATTGATGTTTCAGCAGCAACTCCTAAAAGTGCTAAGAAACCAACAATAACTGCAATAGAGATATTAAATCCTA
>JALRJW010000115.1 GCA_023268955.1 Aliarcobacter sp.
GCTTTATATTCAGCGTAGGTTTCATTAGCTTCCCACTTTACTGATTTAGTAATTTTTTCTCCTGCACTTTAAGTCTTTTTAAATATTCAGATTCCATATCATCACAATTTTCCATGCGTGTTCTGTAATAACAAACTACTGATATGCGTTCAGCATCTTCACTATTGCTAATTAATTCTGTATTACCATGCCATTGGTGTGCATCAAAAATCAATAAGTCTTTATGTTCCATCTTGAACGCAATACGATATTCCGGCAATACAAGATAGCCACCCTGCATGTCGCCTTTCTTGATACAAGCAAGAGTAGATATACCATCATCTAAATCTCCTTTATCAGTATGCACTCCAGTAGGGTAAGAATTATTTACAGTTACAGTTGTAAAGGGAGTTCCGGGAATAACCCAATCTTCATGTGTTCTATCAACATATTCCATTTGAGCATTGTATCTATCCGGTGCTTTGTCTTTCATTTCATCTCCAATAAATTTAAACAATGGAAATAACTTCTTATACTTTTCAGTTTCCTTACCGCTATACGCAGTAAGTCTGCAATATTGTTTTGGTCCAACTGCATCAAAGCTACCAATTATTGCTGAAGCGATACTCTTTGCAGTAGCAGAACGCTTACCATCTCCCTTACTAATTCTTGGTGTTCCGGAAGCCATACCTCTGTTGTTAGTTTGAAACTGACAATTATTGTTTCCATTAAACAACATTATCACTCAAAATGTTTTTACAGAATCTGTAAAAAGCTTATTTATATCTATATATTTCTATATAGATTGAATAGACAAGAATTTTTATTCTTGTTTTTATATATTTTTAACATTTACATATATTCAGTTTATAAAGATTATTATAAGACTAAACATTCTTATATTTTTAAAGATCACAACTTCTAACTCATCTTCTCTATCAAGTGATGTGCCTCAGTCAATTTGGACGGGAATTATAGAAAAAAAATCCTCGCTTGTCAAGGGGTATAACTTAGCCTAAGCTTAAATTTTGGAATTTATAAATATTTACTAGATTTTATATGAATAACCAGTATCTGATTCTATAACTATTTTACTCTCATTACCCATTTTATCGATTATGTTAACTATACAATTCTCTTTTAGTACATAATCTTCAAAATCATTTGAAGTGTTTGAAAGCTTAGAATATACTCTAGATTTATCGTCAAAACTAATTTGACCTAAGGATAAAGTATCATTACATGTTAAATCTACAGATTCTATATTGTAATTTTTTGTTAATAAAACATTTGAATTATTAGTATTATTTTCACTGCAATAATTTGAACTATATAGATATGTGTTAGTTAATGGATCTTTTAAAGAGTCTTCTTTATTAATTTTTCCTGACAAATTTTTATCACTATAAATATTAAAATAAATCCCGCCAACATTTGATCTACATTTTAAGAATTTTATTGTCCAAAACTTTTTATGCCACAATTCATTATTTAAATCATATTTATCATCTAGCATTGCTTGATGTCTAACTTGTTTTATGTAAAATAAAAGATTATCTATAAATAAACTGCTATTTAAGTTTTTTGAATTGGGAATTACTGATATATAAAACATTGCTCCAACTAAAATTACAAGTATAATTTCTAATACTGAAAAAGATTTTTTTTTATTCATTTCATATTAGTTTTTTTAAATAATACTTTGCAACTACTATATCATAGTATTTAATTTCAATAATCTCATCATAATTTATGATTTTTGATTTACTTAATATGTAATCATTCCCTGCTTTAATATCATAAAATTTCAATCTAAGTTGCATTCTTTGGTCAATTAGGATTTTGTTTATATGTTTTTCTTTTAATATATTTGCTAAATCCTTAGCTACATGATAATTATAAACTATATGTTTTTTTGGATTTTGTATATATTTATATAATATTTTGTTGTTTAAAGTTAAAAATAAATTTATTCCCAACATTAAAAGAACTAAAAAAATCAGAATATTATAACCCTTTCTAAACTCTTTTAATCTAACTCTATATGAACTTAAAAAGATTTTTATCACAAAAGGTAAAGATATAACAACTAATGGTGCAAAATCTTCAATAGCTATTTTTTGTCTAAATGAAAACAGGAATGATATAAATAATGCCGTTGCACTAATATAATAGATTAATGTTTTTTCTTCTTTTTTTATACTAATTCTATAAATTGAATAAAGAAGATAAAAAAATATCAATGGAGAAAAAACTGTTACATAAGTTGCAAAGGTGTCTAAAAAATAGTTTTTAGGTTTTCCATCTGTTGAAAAGCCAAAGATGTACATTGAAATTGTAAATAATGCCAATGAAACAATCATTAATCTATTGTCTTTATGAACTAATGACCAGAAAAATAGTGCTAGATAAACTACAGCAAATGAACTATCTATAAATAAACAAAACAGTAATAAATATTCATTATGTTTTTTAGTTTTTTGAAACACATAAATATACAATAAAACAAAAAACAGAACTATTATTGAAGTATTAACTAGCATTGAAGCACTGAACACTCCAGGTAGAGCTAAGAATATTCCTAAATTTAAGATTCTATCTTTTTCATATCTAAAAAAATCTTCAGTGATTTTATACATCAATAAACCACTTAAAACATAAAAGATTAAAAATGGCAATCTTAAAGCATAATCATTCATGCCAAAAATATAAGTTGAAATATTTGTAATGTAACTTAATAAAGAGGAGTTAACATAAAGATTTAAAGCTTCATTATATGAGATGCTTAAAGAATTAATATTTAGCAATAAAACAAAAAATGAGAAGGCTAAAATTAAACCTACTCGTATATTTTGATTATTGCTAAATCTACTAATCATAATTTTAAGAAATTGTCTATCATTTCATAGCCGTATTCACTCATGATTGATTCAGGGTGAAATTGTACAGCGTAAATTTGTTTACCTTTAATTTCTAAAGACATGATTTCATAATCATCTAAACTAACAGATGTTGGTATGATAATATCAGGTAAATCTTCTTTTTGAACTGTTAAAGAGTGATATCTAGTTTGAGTAAATTCATTTGGTAAACCTTTGAAAATTAGTGAGTCATTTATCACTTTTATTCTAGATGTTTTTCCGTGCATTAGATTTTTTGCTCTAATTACCTTACCACCAAATACTTGCGCGATACTTTGATGACCTAAACAAATACCAAAAATTGGTTTTTTATCAGCAAAATATTCAATTACTTCTAAACAAACTCCAGCATCGTCAGGAGTTGCAGGTCCAGGAGATAATATAATTTTTTCCGGGTTTAACTCTTCAATTTGTTTAACAGTTAATTCATCATTTCTAATAACTTTTAAATCAGCCCCTAATTCTAAACAATATTGAACAATATTATATGTGAAGCTATCGTAGTTATCAATCATTAAAATCATTTGATTTAATTCCTATGTGTAAAATATCTAAAATAATATCCTAAAGATATAAATATAATGCTGAAATATTTTATTGATAATGATTATTATTAAGATTTTTATAAGCTTTTATAGTTTATTATTTCGATAACAATTATCAATAACAAAAAAAGGAACACATTTTATGTTTAAAAAACTAGGATTATCAATCGTATTATTTGCAAGTACATTATTTGCTTCAAATACAGTAAATGTATACTCAAGTAGACACTACGACACAGACAAAGAATTATTTAAAAAATTTGAACAAAACACAGGTATTGAAGTAAAAGTTATTCAAGCAAAAGATGATGCTTTAATTAAAAGACTAGAAACAGAAGGCGCAAATTCTCCTGCTGATGTATTCATTACAGTTGATGCAGCAAGAATTCAAAGGGCAACTCAAAAAGATTTGTTTTTACCAATTAAATCACAAATTTTAGAAGAAAAAATTCCTTCATCTTTAAGAGATGAGCAAAACAGATGGTTTTCAATTACAAAAAGAGCGAGAATTTTTGCTATTAAAAAGGGAAGTGGATTAGAAAACAAAGAGTTTACCTATGAAGAGTTAGCAGACCCAAAATACAAAGGGCAAATTATGGTTAGATCTTCAAGTAATGTTTATAATCAATCATTAATGGCAGGAATGATAGCTCATCATGGTGTTGAATATGCAACATCTTGGGCTAAAGGAGTTGCAGCAAACATGGCAAGAAGTCCTAAAGGAAGTGACAGAGATCAAGCAAGAGCTGTTGCTGCTGGATTTGGGAATATTGCTATTATAAATACATATTATGTTGGGAAATTAGCTGTTGGAAGTGATTCAGATAAGGAAACTGTTAGTAATTTAAAAGTAACATTTCCAAAATTTAAAAATGGTGCTACACATATAAACGTTAGTGCTGCTGGTGTTGCAAAATACGCTAAAAATAAAGAAAATGCTATAAAATTCATCGAATTTTTAGTTTCAAATGAAGCTCAAGAGATTTTTGCCCAAGGAAATTATGAATATCCTGTTATTAGTGATGCAAAGATTTCTGATTTAGTTGCTTCTTGGGGAACTTTAGAGGATGATAATATTTCAATAGCTGATTTAGGAAAATACAATGCTGATGCTGTAAAAGCATTGGACATTGCAGGATGGAAATAATTATTGACAGATAAATTAAAATCATTGAAATTTTCAAGTGCTATTTTAGCACTTGTAATTTCAATACCCATGATTACAATTTTCATATTTTTGTTTATTCCCCAAACTCCAAATTGGGAACATATAGTAGATACTGTATTATTTGAATATATTTTTAATACTTTATACATAATGATTGCAGTAGGAATTTTAACTACTTTAATTGGATTTAGTACTGCTTATTTAGTATCTCTTTACACTTTTTCTTTTTCAAAATTTTTTGACTATGCTTTAATTTTACCCTTTGCAATTCCTACTTATATATTAGCTTTCATATACAATGGAATGTTTGGAATTACAGGAAATGTAACTTCTTGGATACTTGATTTAATGGGAAAAAACCTTTATGAAGTTCCTTTTTTTGATATTCAATCAATAAATGGTGCTGTTATTGTTATGTCTTTGGTTTTATATCCTTATGTTTATTTGGTTACAAGAACTTATCTTAGTTTTGAATCATCTTCAATTATTGAAGCTGCTAAAACATTTAATCTAAACACATGGCAAATTTTAAAAAAAGTGATTATTCCTATTTCAAGACCAGCAATAGTTGCAGGTGCTACTTTAGCTATTATGGAAGCTGTTAGTGATTTTGGAACTATGGATTATTTTGGTGTAAATACTTTTGTAACTGGAATATTCAGACTTTGGGAAGGGATGGGAAGTATTGAAGATGCTTCAAAATTAGCAAGTATTTTAATGACTTTTGTATTCATTTTAATTTTACTAGAAAGATTTCAAAGAAGAAATAAAGTTTATAAAAGTAGCGGAAAAGATTTTAGACCATTAACAAAAATAAAACTAAAAGGATGGCAAAACAATTTAGCATTTGCTGTTTGTTTTTTACCATTTTTCTTTGGTTTTTTACTTCCATTTATTCAATTAATTATTTGGTTTATTGGTTCTTATGAAGAAATTATTGATGAAGGTTTTGTAAATCTATTTTTGAACACTATTTATTTAGGAGTTATTTCAGCAACTATCATCACAACTTTAGCATTGATTTTAGTTTACAACTTTAGAATGAATAAAAACAGAAGTTCATCATCATTTGTTCAAATTGTAAAACTTGGTTATTCAATTCCTGGGGCTGTTGTTGCTGTTGGAATTTTGACTTTTTTTGGAGTATTTCAAAATCAATTGCAAAACTTATTTTCAATAAATATTTTAATATCAGGAACAATAATAGCTGTGATTTTTGGATATTTAGTTAGATTTATAGCTATTTCAATCAATAACTTTGAAGCTGGATTTAATAGAATTCCTCAAAGTTACGATGATGCAGCGCAGATATCTGGAATTGGTCAAATAAAAACTTTTAGAAAAGTTTTCATTCCACTAATCAAAAACTCTGCTTTTGCATCATTTATAGTTATATTTATTGAAGTTGTTAAAGAATTGCCTCTTACAATGGTTTTAAGACCATTTGATTATGATACTTTGGCAATTCGAGCTTTAGAATTAAATGAACAAGCACAAACAATACAATCAGCTGTTCCATCACTTTGTATAGTATTAATAGGAATGATTTCTGTAATACTTTTAATTAGAAACATGAAAAAGGCTTAAAATGGTAAGTGTAAATAATTTTGGCATCTCATTTGGAGATACATTAATTTTAGAAAATATAAATTTTGATGTTAATAATGGGGAAATAGTTACTCTTTTAGGTCAAAGTGGATGTGGTAAAACTACAATTTTAAGATCAATTGCTGGACTTCAAAGGGAGCATGAGGGAAATATTTGCATTGGTGATGTATGTGTTTCTTCAAAAGAAATATTTGAAAAAAATAGAGAAGTTGGATATATATTTCAAGATTATGCCCTTTTCCCCCACTTAAATGTTGAAGAAAATATCGCATTTGCACTAGATACTCTTTCAAAAAAAGAAAAAGAAAAAAGAGTAGTTGAATTACTTGAGCAATTTGATATTCAAGAACATAGAAAAAAATCTATTCACCAACTTTCAGGTGGTCAACAACAAAGAGTTGCAATAGCAAGGGCAATGGCAAATAAACCAAAGGTTTTACTTTTAGATGAACCCTTTGCAAATCTTGATTCTATTTTAAGATACAAAACAAAAATGTGGTTAAAAAATCTTATCAAAGAAAACAACTTAAGTGCCGTGCTTGTAACCCACGATAAAAAAGAAGCACTTAGTATTTCTGATAAAATAGGTATCATAAACAATAAAAAGCTTTTACAGTTTGATACAACAACAAATATTTACAACAACCCAAAAAGTTTTTATGTGGCTAACTTTTTATCTGAAATAAATGTTTTAAGTAAAAAAGCTGTTGAAATTCTAAATTTAGATGTGAAAGATGATGAATTAGCGACTATAAAAGTAGATGATACTATTCTTACAAATGAAACTAATAGCTTAGAGTTAAAACTAATAGATTCATCTTTTTGCGGTGATTTTTATGAAGTAATTGTTACTTTAAAAAATGATGAAGATCATCAAATACATGTAAAACTAAAAGATGCAAGGGTTCTTCTTAAACCTTTTTATTTAGATATCTCTGATGAAATAATCAAAATCATAAAAAAATAAATTAAGCCACTTTAATTGCTCAAATTTTTTTGGAATTTTTTATAATATTATTTTAATTGTGGTTCCATTTTCATTAGAAGATAAATCAATTTGACCATTTAAAGATTTTTCAACAATCATTTTACTCATGTATAAGCCTAAACCTGAAGCATTTTTTTCACTAGTGGTTGTAAAATAAGGTTCAAAAACTTTATCTTGAATCTCTTTTGGTATACCAATGCCATTATCACAAATTTCTATTTGAATATTATTTTTGTTTTTAAATACTTTAATATCTATCTTTTTCTCTTTATTGTTTTTTATTGCTTCAATTGAATTATTTAAAATAGCTAGAAAAACTTGTTGAAGTTGATTTCTGTAAGAATTTAGTTTAATATTTTCATCAACTTTTAAATTTATATTTATTTGTTTATCTTTGATAATAGTTTCTATTAATTTTAAAGTATTTTTTATTACATAACTAACGTAGAAATCTACTTTTTCATTTTCATTTGCATAAAAATCTTTAAAATTATCAATTGTTCCAGATAATTGCAATAAAATTTCGTCGATGTTTTTTGCTGTTTTTTCTAAATATTCTTGATTATCTGGTTCATTTTTTATAATGTATAAAAGGACACTTTTATTCATAGATAAAGCATTCAATGGTTGTCTCCATTGGTGAGCTATCATTGATAAAATATCACCTATTTGGGCTAGCTTTGATTGATGAATAATGATATTTTCTTGTTTTAATATCTCTTTTTCAGCTAAATTAGAATTGTATTTATAAACAATAATAAATAATAAAAAGAGTAAGAATAAAGATAAAGCAAAAAGTTTTGTTACATATGAAAAAATTGAATCCTGTATAATCTCTTTTTTATCTTCAATTAACAATATTAAATCTTGAGTATTATAAAAATCTATTTTCTTTGAAAAACTTTTATAGTACAATTGTTGAAAATTTAATTTATTCTTTTTAGTATATCTATTCCAATTATTTAATTGATTTGATGATACTAATGTATAACCATCGCCATCAATAAGATAAATATTTTTTCTTTCATTCAAACTAATAATATTATTTAAAATATTTTCATAATTTATATTGGCAATTAAGATACCTTTTTTATTTCCGTTAGAGTCTATTAAAGTTTTAACAATTCGCAAAGTTGGAACAAATGGCACTTCAATCTTTTTATTCTCAATATTCAAATCAAGATTTGAAAACCATGTTTTATTTGTGGAAAGATTAATAGAATTAGTAAAGTAATCTCTATGAAATTTATTTTGAAGTTCATTTCCTTTAACTAGTTTCACACTATCATTTTTTTTGTCAACTCTTATTATTTCTTGTCCAGTTTCATCTAAATATCTTAATTGAAACATATTAATATTTTGTTTTATAGTTGAAATAAAAAGTTCATCTACATAATCTTTATTTGAATTATCATCTATATATTTTTTAAAATATTGATTTTCTGAAATACTATCTAATTTTGATTTGAGATAAGAAGAAGTTGTTTTTACTAAATTTTGAGACTTTTCAAAAAGTTCCTGATTTTCTTTTAACGATGATTCCTTAAGACCTGATATATGTGTCTTTATTAAAGCAAAGTCAACTACCAAAAGTAAAACAATTAAGAAAAAGTATATGTATTTAGGTTTAAATCTATTTTGCATGTAATATTGTACAATAATTACATAAAATAATTTGTGTTAAAAAGTATCAGCTTACAACTGATACTTTTTAATAAATTCATCACTTATATCTAAAATTCCTCTATCCCTTAAACTTTGAATAACCTCTTTGTTGCAATCAACATCATCAGGCCATCTTCGCTTAAAGTTATCATGTTGATTTTTATTTGTTCCATCAAGACAAATAATATTTGAATCAATATATAAATCTCTATTTGAATCAATATTATTTACAACTCTCCAAACAAGCATATATGGATTTTCAACATCATTTTGATTTGCTGCATCAACGATAATCAAAATTTTAATATGCTCATGAAGTGCTTTAACCTCATCAAATAGATATTTTTGATTTCTTGTTTTATCTACTGTTATTACAGTTACAGGATTTTTAGTATCTGTGTAGTACTGTTTTAAGTCTTTAATCTCTTCACTAATATTTCTCATTTTAGAAAGAAGTTCAGCATCACTTAAAACTGTAATTCCAAGTTCATCTATTTCATCACCTGTACAATCAAGTCCAAGTTTTCCACCAACTGCAAATTTTGGAGATGAGTGATCTAGTGCATCAACTACACCTTTTGTTACAAGTAACTCTTCAATATCAACTCTATTTAAAATATGTCTTATTACTTCATCATGATTTGTTAAAAGAGGGGCATCTTCACCTACAAATATAGCGTGTTTTACAAAAGACATTTGCCCTACTCCCCAAAATGCATGCATCATTTGTTGAGCATGACCTGGATATAGAGTTTTGATTTTTGCTAAAATTAGATTATGGAACACACCATTTTCAGGCATATAATAATCAATTAAATCAGGTGCTGTTGTTTTAAGTAACGGTAAGAAAATTCTTTCTGTTGCATGTCCCATATACTTATCTTCTAAAGGTGGTTTACCTACAACCGTTGCTAAGTAAACCGGATCTTTTTTAGTTGTTATCGCAGTTACTTCC
>JALRJW010000133.1 GCA_023268955.1 Aliarcobacter sp.
TTCAGTTGCCCTACTTTTTGAAACAGTTTTAAAAGCTAATTCACAAATATTAGTTGAAGCTGATTGTTACGGTGGAACATTTAGACTTTTAAAAATATTTCAAGATAAATACAATGTGAAAGTTCATTTTGCAGATTTTACAAGATACAATGAATTAGAAAGTATTTTATCAAACAATAAAATTGATTTAGTTTTATGTGAAAGTCCAACAAATCCAGGACTTAAAATAATTGACTTACAAGAAGTTGCAAATATTTCTCACAGATATAACTCATTGTTTGCAGTTGATAACTCATTAGCAACTTTCATATCTCAAAAACCACTTGATTTAGGTGCTGATTTTTCACTATTTTCTACAACTAAATATATCTCAGGTCATGGTTCAGTAGTTGCAGGAGCAATAGTAGCTAAAACGCAAGAGTTAGCTTCTCAAATTCACTACTACGCAAATGCTCACGGAAGAAGCCAAAACCCTATGGATGTATTTTTAATCTCACTTGGTATTCCAACTTTGAAAATTAGAATGAAAGAGCATCAAGAAAACTCTTTAAAAATTGCACAATTTCTAGAAGAACAAGATTACATAGTTAAAGTAACTCATCCCGCACTTAAATCACATCCGCAATATGAATTAGCAAAAAAACAGATGAGATATATTCCTGGTGTTTTTTGTGTTGATTTTGAGAGTGCCCAATTAGCTGAGAAGTTTATAGAAAACACTAAAATTTTTGGTGAAAAATGCTCATTTGGAAGCCCTGATTCTAGAGTTGAAATTCCTGCAAAAATTTCACATGCATCTTTTTCAAAAGAGGAGTTAGCTGCTATTGGAATTAGTGATAGTACTGTAAGATTTTCTATTGGTTTAGAAAGTGTTGAAGATTTAATTGAAGATATTAAACAAGCTGTAAAGTAGCAATCTAATTTTATGAACAATTCTATTTTTACTAATCATGAGTGCGGTCAAACTCTACCACCAAACAACATTCACGCAGTTTCTGTTTCTATGCCAAACTTGCAGGATGTTATTGATTATGAAGAGCAAACTCCTGAAATATTAGAAAAAATAAAAAGTGCATATCCAAGATTTGTTATGCACCCATATTTAAGAATATTGGCTGAACACATTAAAGTAAAATATCAAGTGCCTGATTATTTTGAAGTGGTTTTACTATCATCAAAAAAAGCTGTTGATGTTGTTGCTCATAAATACTATATTTATAATAAAATCCCGTATTTTGACCAAGACATGAATAAGTATATAAATGAACCTTTTGGAGTTATTTTAGTAAGAAAAAACTCAAGACAACTAAAAAAAGTATTACAGTTCATTCAACATGTTGGATATAACTTATCTTCAAGATTAGCTGAAGATTACTTATGTAATATTGGTCTCTTAAAAGATAAACAAAACGAAGAACTTTATGAAGATGATGATGCTAAAGATGAAATCATCAAAACTTTAGCAAAAGCATATGAACAACCAACTCAAAATATATCTTTAGCTCCATCAGGTATGAATGCAGTTTATAGTGCAATCAAAGGTGCTAAATCTATTGGTGCTAAAAACGGAAGAACAATCATAGTTCAACTAGGATGGTTATACCTTGATACTATGAATATTGTTGATCATTATTACGAAAGAATCAAAAAATTTTTAGATGTAAATGACCTTGATATTTTAGAAGAATATCTAAATGAAAATGGTTTTCAAGTTTCAAGTATCATCACTGAAGTACCTACAAACCCACTTTTAGCATGCACTGATTTACCAAGACTAAGAAGTTTATGTGATAAATACAATATTACTTTAATCATAGATAGTACTTTTGCAACTCCTTTTATATGTGATTTAAAACCTTATGGAGATATTTTTGTAGAATCACTTACAAAGTTTGCTTGTGGAAATGCAGATGTTTTAATGGGTGCTATTATTTTAAATGAAAACTCAAAAATTTCATCTATGAGTGCAGAATTTTTCAAACATCCAGATACTCCATATATAAAAGATATGCAAAGATTAGCTTTAGAAATAAAAGATTATGAAAAGAGAATGAAAAAAATCAGTTCAAATACAAAAAAACTGGTTGAATATCTAAAAGCTTCACCAATGATAAAAAAGATTTATTCATGTCAAAATGAAGAAAACAAAACTAACTTTTTAAAAATAGCTAAAAATAGTGATGATTATGTGGGAGTTATTTCTGTAACCTTTACAAAAGATTTTCAAAAAATCTATGATGAATTTAGATTTTGCAAGGGCCCTAGTTTAGGAACTGAGTTTACTTTACTTATGCCTTATACTTATTTAGCTCACTATGATTATCTTCAAACTAACAAAGGAAGAGAGTTTTTAAATAAAATTGGCCTTCCAAAAGATTTACTTAGAATTTCTGTTGGGGTTGAAAATATCAAAGATATTATAAATGAATTTAAAAGAGTTGAAAAACTTTTTTAAAAAGATTTTTTTATTCTATTAATAGTTTAATTATCTCATGAAAAAAATTTTACTAATAATCACATTATTACTAACAATATTAAATTCCCAAGATTTAAACAAAATCTCTGATAAACAACCAAAAGAAATGATTGGTCAAATGCTAATTATAGGATTTGAAGAAAATGAAGTAAATAAGAATAGCCAAATCATATCAACAGCTAAAAGCACTAAATCAAAATCTACAAAAATATACAAACACTAAACTTCTAATTGCTGTTGATCAAGAAGGAGGAAAAGTTCAAAGACTAAAACCATCTTATGGATTTACATGGACTAAAAAAGAATTAGAACCATATAAAAATCTTATTTCTCAAAATATTGTAAATATGATTATGACCGCTCATATTTTTAACAAAAATCTTGATGAAAAATATCCAGCAACACTATCATATAAAACAAATACGGAACTTCTTAGAAAAGAACTAAATTATATTGAAATAACAATAACTTAACACTTCAAAGTTACAATTTCACAGTTTGACCAATTCACCAAACAAAATATCTTATTAATTTTTTCTCTCCCCGCAAATTCAATATCACAGTCACAAATAAAATTGGTCAAAACTTTTATAACGCAAACTTAACACTCTAGCATTAAAATAGCATTCGGTATTTTTAACCAATATTTCACTTAAGGAGAAATGATGGAACAAATTGGAATGTTTCCTCTTTTTTATTTCCCAGAAATAGGCTCTGCTTGGATTATGGGAATAACGGGTACTATCCACATTTTAGCTTCACACACATCAGTTGGTGCAGCTATTTTATTTGCTTTTTTAGCGCATAAAGCATATAAAGAGGATAGACCTGAACTTTATGAGTATATGAAAAAATATGGAATGTTTTTACTTATTTTTTCATATGTTGTTGGATCAATCACTGGTCCTGGTATTTGGTACACAGCAACTGCTGCAAGTCCACGGGGTATTAGTGCATTGATACATAACTTTGTTTGGGTTTGGGCAACAGAATGGATATTTTTTGTATTTGAAGTTGTTGGGGTTTTTGCTTTAGTTTATTTCATAAATAAAATAGATAGAAAAACTCATCTAAAACTTACATATGCTTTTGCTTTGGCTTCACTTGGAACACTATTTTTAATCATTGGAATTATTAGTTTTATGATGTGGCCAGGAAATGATGCTTTCTATCAAACAGGTGGTGTTAGTGATGCATTCTTTGGACTTACAACATTCCCTCATTTATTCTTAAGAATTGGATTTATGGTATTAATGTCTGGAGTTATTGGACTTATTATTGCAACTTCACTAAGTGATAAAGAACTAAAAATAGAACTTATTAGAAAAATGGGAATTATAAGTTTTATTGGTGGATTTATTACTGTTGCTTGTTTTCTATGGTATATGACTACTATTCCAGAAAATGCAAAAATACTATTAAGTGTTTATATGCCTCAAATTATTACTACAAAAATTGTATTAATAGTTCTATTTAGTATCTATTTTGCAATTGCTATTTTAAAACCAAATATGATTTTTAGACCAGTAGCTATTGTTATGCTTTTTGTGATTGCTATTTTTGGTTTATGGCCAGGGGAAAAGTTAAGAGAGAGTATTAGGAAACCCTATGTTGTAGGACAATATGTTTATAGTAACCAAATTATGGGAAGAGATGTTCCAGGAAAAAATATTAAAAATGAAGTTGAAATTTTAGAAAAATATGGTTTGCTAAAAACAAATGTTTGGATTCCACAAAGATTAAAAACAATAACACCTGAAAATAAATTAGAAGTTGGTCAGTTACTTACAAAAATTTCATGTTCAAATTGTCACTCTTTAGAAAAAAATGGAAAATATAGACCTTTACTTCCAAAATTTATAGGTCAAGATAAAGAGATGATTAAATCATTTATGCAATATTCACTTGCAACTGGTGCAATTCCTTACATGCCAAAGATTTCCTTACCTGATGAAGAGTTTGATGCGATGGCAGCATGGATTGAATCACAAGTAAAGGAGGAAAAATAATATGGATGCAAGTGTTTTAAATCTTCTTAGGGATCCTGCTGGAATTCCATTTTATGCTGTTGTTTTTCAAGGATTATACATTTTAACTTGGGCATTTCATGCACTTTTTGTATTTTTATCACTTGGTGCAATGGGATTATCAATCTATGGTACATTTAGAAAAAAGACAAATGAAAACTGGAAAATATTAACAGGCCACTTACTTCAAACTGGAAAGATAAGTGTCTCTTTACTTATTGTTTTAGGTGTAGCACCACTTCTGTTCACCCAAGTGATTTATGACCCTAACTGGTACACTGTAAATGCACTTTCTGGTTTGTGGGTTGTTATTTTTATCTATTCACTTTTAGTTGGGTATAGTATTTATTATTGGTATTATTATGCAAATAAAAAAGATAGTTCAAGTAGTAGTTTTATAGGAATTATTTCATTTGGATTTTTAATTTTTTGTGGACTTATTATGCACGTTTTTTCTGTTCAAGCTATTCAACCAGATATGTGGATGCAATGGTATGCTCCAAATGGAGTAGTTGATACTTCAGGAACTACTTTTAATCCAGAAATGTCAAGATTTTTATTTATCATTTTATTAAGTATTCCTGTTGTTGGACTGTTTTTACAAAACTATGGTGATTTTATAAAAACAAATGAGAAGTTCACTGAAAACTTTAAAAAATTCACAAGAGATTTAGGAACCAAAATTGCTACTTTTGGACTTATTTTATCTCTTGGGTTATTTGTTTATTGGATGAGTAAAATTAATATGTTAAGTGATATTTATGCAATCATTATTTATGTATCTTTTACTCTTATGGTTTTTTTAACAAAAAATCTTAAGAATAGTTACTATACAACTGCTTTTGCTATTATTTTAATTCTTTTAATTTCTGGATTTAGAGAATATTTAAGGTATAGATTAATGGCTGATATTGGTTATGATATATATGATTATCCAGTTAGTATTGAATGGTCTTCTATTACAATGTTTGTTTTAACATTTGTATCTTTTGGAGCAGTTGGTGTCTCATTTATAGCAACACTTGCTTGGAAAGTTGGAAAATCTAAAGGAGTATTTGATGCATCAAAGGATAAAACAGTTTCACTAATGGCAAATATGCTTTTATGGATTTTATCTTTATGGTGTGTAGTTTACTTTGCTTGGGGATTCTTTACATTATTTAAAAATAGTATCTAAAAAAATAGAGTGTTTTAACACTCTATTTTATAACCATTTGTTCTATTTGAAACAATAATATCTTCACCTAAAATCTGTCTAAGTTTATAAATATGAAAACGAATAACTCCATTTTTACTATCGCAATTTGCAGGATAAACACCTTTTTCTAAAGATTCTAAAGATACATAAGAGTTTTTAAACTTTAATAAATAATCCAAGATCAAAAGTGGTTTTTCACCTATTATGATTATTTCATTATTTATATATAAATTTTTTTCAAAAATATTATATTTAATATTTTTCCTTATATTAATTTCGTCTTTGTATATATTATATTGTCTTCTAATTAGTGCTTTAATTCTAAAAAGTATCTCTTTTTCATCAACATTTTTAATAACACACTCATCACAACCATAAAAAAAAGATGGTTTTATCATTTTTGGAATAGAAGCTATAACCATCTTCATTGTTAAATCTTCATATTCATTTAACAATTCCATTAATTCAAATTCTTTTGAAAATGAATCATTTAAACTTATCAAATATAAATCATACAAATGTTCATATATTAAATCCAAAAAATGACTATTACTTGCACACCTGTGTACTATATAAGAATTCTTATTTAAAGTATTTATAATATTATTTAATTCTAAATTGTCATTTTCAAGAATTAAAATATTAATTTTTGGCAATATTTTTTCTCCATAATTAAAGTTAAATACTATGATTCTATTAAAAAATAATTAAGTAAATGTTAGTTTTATAGAAAAATTTAATTGGAAAATTTTTTTCCTTTAATAATAAATATTAATAATTCTTTAAGTTTATGAGAGTAAGATTATATTTGAACAATTAAATTATATTTTAAAGGAGATATTATGGCTGGTAAATGCCCTTTTGGATTTGGGAAATCAAATCCTATGGTTAAAAACGAAGGTACATCAAATAAAGATTGGTGGCCAAATCAATTAAATCTTAAAATTCTTTCTCAACACTCAAATAAAGTAAATCCTTTAGGAGAGGATTTCGATTATAAAAAAGAGTTTGAAAAAATTGATTATAAGGCTTTAAAACAAGATTTAGAAAATCTTATGACAGATTCACAAGATTGGTGGCCTGCTGATTATGGTCATTATGGACCACTATTTATAAGAATGGCATGGCATAGTGCAGGAACATATAGAACAGGTGATGGTAGAGGTGGAGGAGCTACAGGTTCTCAAAGACTAGCACCTCTAAATTCATGGCCTGATAATGCAAACCTTGATAAAGCAAGAAGACTTTTATGGCCTATAAAACAAAAATATGGAAATAAAATTTCATGGGCTGATTTAATGATTTTAGCTGGAAATGTTGCAATTGAATCAATGGGTCTTAAAACATTTGGATTCTCAGGAGGTAGAGCTGATGTTTGGGAGCCTGAAGAGGATATTTATTGGGGTAAAGAAACAGAGTGGTTAGGTGATAAAAGATACGAAGACAAAAACAAAAGAGAAGCACTTGATAATCCGTTAGCAGCTGTTCAAATGGGACTTATTTATGTAAATCCAGAAGGTCCAAATGGAGAGCCTGACCCTATTCAATCAGGAATTGATATTAGAGAAACATTTAAAAGAATGGCTATGAATGACGAAGAAACAGTAGCTCTAACAGCAGGTGGTCATACTTTTGGTAAATGTCATGGTGCAGGAGATGCAGCTAATGTTGGAGCAGAACCAGAAGCTGAAGGTTTAGTTGCACAAGGTTTAGGATGGCTTAGTAAGTTTTTAAGTGGTAAAGGTGATGATACTATTACAAGTGGTATTGAAGGTTCATGGACTCCAAACCCTACAAAATGGGATAATGGTTACTTTGATTTACTATTAGGATATGATTGGGAATTAACAAAATCACCAGCAGGTGCTTGGCAATGGGTTCCAAAGGATGTTAAAGAAGAACACTTAGCACCAGCTGCCCATGAT
>JALRJW010000206.1 GCA_023268955.1 Aliarcobacter sp.
AAACCAATGGATTAGCTTTAAATAAAGCAATACATCATTCAGGAATAAATAGATTAAGGGCAGTTTCAATGGCTGCATTAACGACAGCTTTAGGTATGATTCCCCTTGTTAGTGATCCATTTTTTGCATCTATGGCAGTGGTTATAATATTTGGTTTGATGGTGGCAACTTTACTTACAATGGTTTTAGTTCCAGTATTTTATGCAATTTTCTTTAAAGCAGAAAGATTAAAATAGATGAAAAATTTACTATCTAAACTTTGGTTTCAAGTAATTGTTGGGATGATTTTAGGAGTCATTACAGGACTTCTATTATCTCCAACAGCGTTTGCAATAGTTCCTCAAAATATTGCACTTGCAATTGCTCCTTGGGTTGCAATGATAGGAAATATATTTTTAGCACTTATAAAAATGGTTGTAATTCCTCTTGTAATGAGTTCAATAATACTTGGAATTACAAGTGCTGACGATACAAAAACTTTAAAGAGTTTAGGTCTTACTATTGCACCATATTTTGTTTTTACAACAATTATTGCTGTAACAATTGGTATCTCAATCACTTATCTAATCCAACCAGGAGATTTTGTTTCAAGTGATGTGGTGAACTCCATATCTTCAAGTGCAGTTGTTTTAAAAGATACAAATCCTTTAAATGAGATGACTATTCCTGATATGATAGTTGGACTTATTCCTGTTAATGTTGCAAAAGCAGAACTAGATGGAAATATTTTATTTTTTGTAATTTTAGCGATTTTTATAGGGGTTGCTTTGATGAATATGGAAAATGATGATGCAAAACCAATGAAAGACTTGGCAAAATCTTTTCAATCATTTTCCATGACAGTAGTTAAATGGGCAATGAATCTTGCACCTTATGCAGTATTTGGTCTACTTTGTAATATCACTATTAAAATAGGTTTTGATGCAATTTCGTCTATGGTTGGATATATATTTACAGTTCTGTTAGGACTAGGCTTACTTCTTTGTTTTTACTTGATAATTGTATATATAAGTTCAAGAATAAAACCATTGGAGTTTTTGAAAAGAGTTAGAGAAGTTCAGCTTATGGCTTTCTCAACTTCTTCTTCCGCTGCGGTAATGCCCTTATCTATGAAAACAGCAGAGGATAAACTAAATATACCAACTCCTATATCAAAGTTTGTGATTCCCTTAGGGGCAACTATAAATATGGATGGAACAGCACTCTACCAAGTATGTGCAGCTATATTTTTGACACAACTTTTTGGTGTAGATTTAGATTTAATTGATGTAATTATTTTAGCAATTACAACTGTTGGTGCATCTATTGGAGCTCCAAGTACACCAGGAGTAGGAATCGTAATACTTGCAACGATACTTCAAGGTATAGGTGTTCCTGTTGAAGGAATGGCACTTATTTTAGGAGTGGATAGAATATTAGATATGTGTAGAACTACTATAAATGTAACAGGTGATTTAACTGCAACTATAGTTATGAAAAAATTAATTGAAATAAGAAGTAAAGATAAAGAAGTAGCACAAAAGATTCAAGGATTAGGATGCGAATAAAAAACTTAATATTTTTAATTTTACCTATATTCTTTTTTACAGCTTGTTCTACGAAACGGCCAGTATTAAATGAACAAATAACTGAAGATAAATTACCTTCTTTAAAAGTTGAAAAAAGAGCTGGAAATAGCGATGAACTCTCTTTGATTTTAACCTTTTCAGGTGGAGGAACTAGGGCAGCTTCTTTATCTTATGGGTTTTTAAAAGAGCTTAAAAGACATAACCTTTTAAAAGAAGTAGATGTTATATCATCTGTTTCTGGAGGAAGTTTTACTTCTGCTTATTATGGTCTTTATGGAGATAAGATATTTGAAGATTTTGAGCATAAGTTTCTAAAAAAAGCTATTCAAACAAGAATTATAGATACTTTTACAAACCCTTTTAATTGGTTTTATCTATCATTTTCAAATAGAAGTGACTATATAGCAAACTATTATGAGAAAGAGATTTTTGGTAAAAAAACATTTGGTGATTTAAGAAAAGATGGACCAAAGATTATAATAAATGCAACAGATATATCAACAGGAAACCCTTTTGCTTTCTCTCCTGATAACTTTCATAGAATCTGTTCAGATTGGGAAAACTATCCAATAGGAAGAGCAGTAACTGCTTCATCTGCTGTTCCTGTTTTGTTCTCACCTATAACTTTAAAAAATTATGCTGGTTGTAAAGCAATAGATGAAGAAAAAGAGAATAAAAACCTATTAAACTATAATGGCAAACAGTCTTTAGATTTAAAAAAGTATCAAGATAAAGAGAAGTTTCAATATTTACATTTAGTTGATGGTGGGATAGTTGATAACTTAGGAATAAGGTCATTATTGGATATTGTTGCTCATTATAATAATGATTTTAATAAAGTAATGGATGTATTTGGAATACCAAATAGTAAAAAAGTTGCTTTGATAGTAATAAATGCTGCAGACTCTTTAAATCCAAAGATTGCAAAAGAAAAACAAAGTCCTGATATAGAAACAATGATGGGTGCTGTTAGTACAATACAGTTTAAAAGATACAACACAGATACTTTGGATTTAGTCTCTTACTATTTTGATCTTTGGGAAAAGCAAGTAAATAAGAAAAGATGTGGAAATGAAAATTGTAAAGCTATTGAGTTTTACCTTATAGAATTAAATTTTAATCAGTTACCAAAAGATAAAGCAATGAAGTTTGGTTTAACTCAAACTTCTTTAGAACTTCCTTCTTCTAGAGTTGATGAAATCATTAATGCAGCTGGAAAACTTTTAAATAACTCAAAGAGTTTTAATAGACTTCTTAACGACATAAAGAAGTGAAATAATTATTTAAAATGCGGGAGTGTTAGAAAATCTGTGTCAGTCTGATAAAATAATATCAAGGATTGACAAAAATGAAAGAAGAATTAGAAACAAATACATTTGACTTTAATGAAGCAGTACAACAACTATTATCTGGTAAAAAGATTAGTGGTAAAGATGGTGTACTTGCTCCCTTAGTAAAACAATTAGTTGAAGCTGCATTAGAAGCTGAAGTAGAATCTCATATTACACAAGATGTTTTATCTGGAAATAAAAATAGAAGAAATGGTAAAACATCTAAAACCATAAAATCCACAGATGGTACATTTGAATTAAATACTCCTCGTGATAGAGCAGGAACATTTGAACCACAACTTGTGAAGAAAAATCAAACAACAATTAGTGATGAAATAGAAGAGAGAATAATCTCTATGTATGGCTTAGGATTAAGCTATAAAGATATTATTAAACATATTGAAGAAATCTATAGAGTAGAACTTTCAACTGCAACTATAAGTGCTATTACAGATAAGATAATAGATAAAGTAAAAGCTTGGCAGAATAGACCACTTGAAGCAATATATCCATTTGTATGGTTAGATGCTATTCACTATAAAATCAAAGATGGTGGGAAATATGTATCTAAAGCTGTTTATACAGTTCTTGGAATGGGAATAGATGGTAAAAAAGATATATTGGGATTATACCTATCAGAAAGTGAAGGTGCAAACTTTTGGCTTAGTGTTTTAACAGATTTAAATAATCGTGGAGTAGAAGATATATTAATAGCATCAGTTGATGGATTAAGAGGATTCCCAGAAGCAATAAAAACAATATATCCTAAAACAGAAGTACAAATTTGTATTGTACATCAAATTAGAAATTCTTTAAAATATGTAGCATCTAAAGATCAAAAAGAGTTTATGAGGGATTTAAAGCTTGTATATCAAGCAACAAATAAAGATATTGCAGAAGAAGAGCTTTTAAAACTTGATGATAAATGGGGTAAAAAATATCCGATAGTTTTACAGTCTTGGCAAAATAAATGGGAGAACTTATCTTACTATTTCAAATACCCAAAAGAGATTAGAAAGATTATGTACACAACAAATATTATTGAATCTGTACATAGACAATTTAGGAAATTGACTAAAACAAAAGGAGCATTTCCAAATGAGAATTCACTTTTAAAATTACTATATATGGGGATAAAAAATGCAAAAGTAAAATGGACACAACCAGTACATAACTGGAGTCTAACCCTCTCTCAATTAGCTATATTTTTCGAGGGAAGATTAGACAAGTTTTTAGAGGTGTAACTTTAGTTACGATTAGTTACTTGACACAGATTTTTGAACGGTCTCTTTAACAATGCTTCTTATGTAAGATAGGCTTTGCCTATCTTATTTTTATCTCCTTTTTGATTTATTACTTTTAAAAAAATTTGACAAATAATAGATAATACAATATCATTAGCTTATAAACTAATCGAACGGTTAGTTGAAAAAATATTGGATATTTAATGAAAACAAGTGAAAAGATTTTAAAAGTAGCAGCAGATGAATTCGCAAGAATTGGGTACGACGGTTTAAGTATGAACTCTTTAGTGGAAAAACTAGAGATAAATAAAGCAACAGTTTATTATCACTTTAAAGACAAAAAAGCTTTATATAAAGAGGTGATAAAACATGAAATGAAAAAAAACAATGATAATGTAAAAACAATATTCAAAGAAAATAAAGACCCGGAAAATCTTTTTAAATCATATATAAATGCACATATTTTATCAATCAAAAAAAATCCTAATATTGTTCAAATTGCTTTAAGAGAGATAGCAAATTTTGGAGCAGATGTTGATGAAGAGATAATCCCTTATATTGAAGAAGATATAAATTTTTTAAAATTAGTCTTGGATGATTTAAATTTAAAAGAAAAATATAAACAAATGAACCTTTTTTCTATTTTTTCTTTAATTCAAGGAACAATAAAAACCTTTTATGCAATACAAATGAGTGACCTGCCAATTGGTTTAGAGGAGGGTTTAAAAAAAGATAGTGAAAAATCATTAAATCATATAGCAGAGTTTATTTCAAATATTTTATTAGATGCAATAGTAGAAAAATAGGAGTGAAAATGTATTTAAAAGTTTTAGTATTAAGTTTAATTTCAACAGTAGTATTTACTGGGTGTATTGAACAAGAAGAGACAAAAATAGAAAAGCCAAAGACAAAGATAGTGAAAATCTTAGACTTAAAAGATAGTAAAAAAGTTTTAGAATCTTTTGAGTACCCAGCTCAAGTAGAAGCTTTACAAGATAGTACAATGGCCTTTGAAGTTTCAGGAAAGATTGTAAAGTTTTATTATCAAGAGGGGCAAAAGGTTAAAAAAGACTCAACAATTGCAAGGTTAGATGATACTATTTATAAGGCAAACTATAATTCAGCTCGTGCAAACTATAACCAAGCAAAAAAAGATTATGAAAGATATCAAAAACTTTTTGAGTCAAAATCAGTTGCAAAGGTAGAGTTAGAGAGACAAAGACAAAACCTTGATGTAACAAAAGCTGCAATGCAAGTTGCTAAAAAGAATCTAGATGAAACAAAACTTGTTGCTGAGTTTGATGGAATTATGGCAAAAAAAATGGTTGATGATTTTGCAAGAGTTACTGCAAAACAACCAATCGTTAGGCTTCAAGATAACTCATCATATAAAATAAAGTTTTTTGTTCCTGAAAGTGATGTTTTAGAAGTAAAAGGTGAGTTAACTCCTAAGTATATCTCTTCTATTGCTGATTTTTATGTGATACTTGGTGCAAACAAAGATAAAAAATATGAAGCAAAACTTATTGATATATCAACTACTGCAGAAGAGGTTACAAGAACATTTGAGTCAACACTTTTAATCAAACCTCAAAAAAATATGACAATCCTACCTGGAATGACAGCACAAGTAAAAGCTGTAGCTAAAGAAGCAACTGAACAAAGAGTTTTTATACCTTATAAGTCAGTTTTTACAGATGATACAAATTTCTCATTTATCTGGGGTGTGAACGAAGACAACACAGTTTATAAACAGCAAGTTACGCTTGGAACTGTTTCAAAAGACTCTGTACAGATTGTAGGTGGACTAGAAAATGTTTCAAAAATAGTTACTTCTGGAGTTAGATTTTTAAAATCTGGTGATAGGGTAAAAGAGTACGAAAAACTGGATAACTAAAATGGATTTTGCAAAATTTAGTTTAAAGAATAAACTTTTAATCTATATTCTAACTATTTTATCAGTTGCTTATGGATTAATAGTCTATGAAAAAATGGGTAAACTTCAAGACCCAGAGTTTACAATCAAAGATGCTCTTATTATTACAAACTACCCTGGAGCTACTGCTGTTGAAGTTGAAAAAGAGGTTTCAAACCCTCTTGAAGAGACTATTCAAACCCTTCCATATGTAAAAAGAATTATTACAAAGAACTCTTCGGGGCAATCTTTTATTCAGGTTACTATGAAAGATAAATATAAGTCTAAAGAGCTTCAACAAATCTGGGATGAACTTAGAAAAAAGATAGGACAGACATATCTACCTCCAAGGGTAGGAACTCCATATATAAATGATGACTTTGGTGATGTATACGGAATAATGATTTTTGTTTATGGTGATGAATACTCATATGAAGAGTTAAAAGATTATATAGAGTTTTTAAAAAAAGAGCTTATTTTAGTTGATGGTGTTGGAAAAGTTGATACTATAGGTGAACAGCAAAGAGCCATTTTAATTGAGATAAACAAAGACAAACTATCTCAACTTGGAATCTCAAAATCACAGATAGTACAAGAACTATATCTAAAAAACCTTATTCCAAATTTTGGAAAGATAAATGTAGGAACAGAGTTTATAAGAGTAAAGTCTGATGGTTTTAGTTCTATTCAAGAGCTTGGAAATATTGTAATAAAAGGAAATAGTAGTACTTCTCAAATATTTTTAAAAGATATTGCAACTATAAAAGACAGCTATCAAGAACCTTCATCTGAGATTTTAAAATATGATGGACATAACTCAATTGCTATTGGAATCTCCACTGAAAAAGGTGGAAATGTTGTAAAAATGGGTCAGTTAATAGATGAAAAACTAAAAGAACTAAATCCTCAAAAACCTCTTGGAGTTGAACTTGGTGTGATTTCTCATCAGGGTAATGATGTAGAAAAAGCCATAAACTCTTTTATGGTGAATTTAGTACAAGCAGTTGCTATTGTGATTATTGTACTTCTAATATTTATGGGACTTAAATCTGGCCTTATAATTGGAACTGTACTACTTGTAACTATTATTGCTAGTTTTATTTTTATGTCAATGATGGGTGTTATGCTTGAAAGGGTATCTTTAGGGGCATTGATTATTGCTCTTGGTATGCTAGTTGATAATGCTATTGTTGTAGTTGATGGAATATTGGTTCGTATAAATAGAGGAAAAGATGCAAAAGAGGCTGCTTCTGAAGTTGTAAAGCAAACAGCATTCCCACTTTTAGCTGCAACGATTATTGCTATTTTAGCTTTTGGTTCAATTGGATTATCCGAAGATGCAACAGGTGAGTTTACACAGTCACTTTTCTATGTTGTTATGATTTCTTTAGGACTTTCATGGGTTACTGCTATGACATTAACTCCTGTTTTATCAGTTGCATTTTTAAAACCTAAAAAGAAAAGTGAAAACTCTTCAAATGATGAGTATGATAACTTTATTTATAAAGCTTATGGGGCAACTTTAAAGTTTGCAATAAATCACAGACTTTTTGTAGTTGTTATTGCTGTTGCTATTTTTGTAACTTCATTGATGAATTTTAAATATGTGAAACAAAGCTTTTTCCCTGATTCTTCAAGACCTCAAATTATAGTTGATTATTTCCTTCCTCAAGGAAGTTCAATAGAGACTACAGATAAATATGTAAGCCAGCTAAACAAAGAAGTTCTTAAAATTGAAGGGGTAAAACATATCTCTACTTTTGTTGGACAAGGTAACTTAAGATTTTTATTAACGTATGATCCTGAAAAACCAAACTCTGCTTTTGCTCAAATGTTGATTGATGTGGATAACTATTTAGAGTCTGATAGAATCATAAAATCTATAGAAACAATAGCTAAAAATAGATATCCAGATATAAATGTTTATGGTAAAAAGTTTATTTTAGGGCCTGGGGCTGGAGGAAAAGTCCAAGCTAAAATATTTGGAAAAGATTTAGACAAAATAAGAAAGTATGAAGAAGAGGTTTATAAGATATTTGTTGAGTCTCCTTATTCAAAAGCTGTAAGGTCTGACTGGAGAAATAGGGTAAAAGTACTTAAGCCAGTTATCTCTTATGAAAAAGCAAATTTAAATGGTATATCAAAAGACTCTATTGCTGAAGCTATTTTAGATACTTTCCAAGGAAGAACAATAGGTGTGTATAGAGATGGAACTGAGTTACTTCCTATAATACTGCGTTCTCCTCAAAGTGAAAGAGGTGATATAAAAAATATAGAGAACATTCAAATCTTCTCACCTGTGGCAAATAAGATGATACCTCTAAAACAGCTTATAACTTCTTATGAAACAGTCTTTGAAGATGATATTATTTTTAAATATAATAGAAAAAGAGCATTAACAATTCATGCTGATCCAATTGCTGGAAAACTACCTAATGATTTACTTTCAGATATCAAAGAAAAAGTTGAAAGTATAGATTTTGAAGATGGATATTATGTACAATGGCATGGTGAATATAAAAGTTCAAGGGATGCACAAAAACCAATTATGGAATCTTTGCCATTGTTTTTTATTTTAATGGTTTTAATTATGATTGCACTTTTTAATTCAATTAAAAAGACTATGGTTATTTGGCTTGCTGTACCATTTGCATTAATTGGAGTGGTAATTGGTCTTTTAACTATGGATTTACCTTTTGGATTTATGTCTTTATTGGGATTTTTATCTCTTTCTGGAATGTTGATTAAAAATGCAATTGTTTTGATTGATGAGATTACTTTAGAAAATGAAACCAATGGATTAGCTTTAAATAAAGCAATACATCATTCAGGAATAAATAGATTAAGGGCAGTTTCAATGGCTGCATTAACGACAGCTTTAGGTATGATTCCCCTTGTTAGTGATCCATTTTTTGCATCTATGGCAGTGG